>CALVTZ010000047.1 GCA_944363255.1 uncultured Clostridia bacterium | reverse complement strand
ATAGCGCGAAGTATTCCCGGCATACGGGAAGCGGTAGCGCCCATTCTCTTTTTTTGTGCCCTGCCTCGGAAGTGGGGCCATCGGGTTCGCCCCGCCGCAGGCGAAAGGGGCGCGCAGCGCGATGTGAGGTTCAACAATGAAAACAAAAAAGAAACGGCACCCGAGGGGGTGCCGTTTGTACTTTCATGCAGCGTGTTCGTGGTATCGGTTTTCCACGAGACCATTTTTGGAGAGAAGAAATTTTAAGATAACAGTAAGGGCGATCGCGCCGCAGCCGACGGCTGCAGGCAGCTGACCTAAGGCTGTAAGTACGCTGCAGGAAAGGAGGGCGAACAGGGCGTAGACGAGCACGCTGCGCTTGGCGGCGTTGCGGATCTTGAAGAGGCAGGAGAAGGTGAGGTAGAGCGCGGCGAGCGTCACGAATCCGATGAAGGAGACGGGGATCATGCCCAGCATCACGCCAAAGGAGACGGCGATGCACTTTCCGCCGTGGAAGTGGTTGAACACGCCCGCGGCGTGCCCCAGCACGGGGGCGAGCAGGGTGAGCGCGTACAGCGTGTTGTGCGCGTTCATGCACAGGCTTGCGATCAGAACGGGCAGGAAGCCCTTCATCAAATCGAGCACAAGGCAGAGGATGCCGATCTTCTTGCCGCAGTGCTTAAAGGCGTTGAATACGCCCGGGTTCTGGTCGACGCTCACCGCGCACACATCGGTGTTTGCAAACTTCTTGGGGATGAGTTCGCTGAACATGATCCCGCCCGACAAAAATCCGCCCACGATGAGCAGCATCCAATACAAATATTCCATATCAGCCTCCCGTCAGCTGCGCTGCAACGCAACGCGCTCCTGTTCGTGCTCCCCGCCCATTGTCCCGCCGTGGGGAAGGGGAAGCGCCCTTGCAGCCGCTCTTGCGCGGCACGTCTCCTGCACCTTGCAGATCATGCGGCTCATCTCCTGCATACACGCCTCCTGCCGATACACGACGGCGCTCTCTGCGTACTTCTCCTCGTAGCGCGCGCGTTCCTGCGGGTGCTCGATCCAATAGTCGATGACGCGGGCGAGGTCGCGCGCACGCTTGTGGCGAAAGACGCACTTTCCGTCCACCGCAAAGCCCTTGGTGGCGCTGTTCCTGGAGTCGGAGACGATGGTGAGCTTGCCGCAGGCGATGCTCTCCAAACAGGCGATGCCCTCCAGCTCGTCCACGGCGGGGTGCACGTAGAGATCGCACCAATTCAGCGTGTCGATGAGTTCGTCGCGGGGGAAGAGCTTGAAGAGGGGCGGCACGGGCAAGCGCTTTGCAAGGTGCTCAAAGTGCCGCTGTTTGGGCCCCTGCCCCGCCAGAATGAGTTGGATCTTGTCCTTGTATTTGGAATGGGAAACGGCGCGCAGCAGCGTCTCCTGCGACTTCTCCGCAGAGTACCGCCCCGTGGTGAGGATGACGATCTTATCCGCATACTCCTGCGGGCGCGTGACATTGCGCCTTCCCACATACGAATGCACGCCGTTGGAGATGACGTAGCCCGGCGTCTCCCGTCCGATGCGCGATTCGAACGTCTCGCGGATGAACTGCGTGGGGTAGTGGATGCCGTCCGCATAGCGGTAGAGGTGGCGATAGATATATTGGTAGACGAGCGTGTTGACGGGGCGCACCTTGTTGAGTTTGAGGTGCGAAGTGAGGTTCTCCGCCTGCATGTGAAAGCCCGCCGTCAGGGGAATGCCCATCTCGTGCGCCATTCTCGCCGCCGCCATGCCAAGCCCCAAGGGGAGCATGACGTGCACGTGGTCTGCGCCGCACAGCGCGCGGGCGATGGTCGCCTCGTCCGGGCGGGCGAGGGTGACGCCCACGTGGGCGACGTAGCGGTTGAGCAGTTTTCCAAAGTCCATCTGCGGAACGACGTAATAGCCCGCCTCTCCGCGCTTTTCCTGATCGGCGCAGAGGATGCGCACGGTGTGTCCGCACCCCTGTAAGTGGCGGATGAGATTCATGGTGACGACTGCGGTGCCGTTGTTTTCGGCACCGAACACATCGCACACAACGGTGATGGTCATGTTGTTCCTCCTGAATGCTTTGTGCAAACAGCATACCCGTTCGTTATTAAGAAAGTGTTAAGCTAATATTTTTATTCCATTATTTTTTTGCAAGAAAAAAAAGGGGACGCCGCGGCGTCCCGATGGGGAAAAAGATTAGTTGAGGGGGAGGCTGACGGTGAAGCGCGTGCCCGCGCCAAGGGTGCTCTCCGCGCGCACGCTGCCCCCCAAGAGGGACAAGATCTCGCGTACGAGTGCAAGTCCGAGTCCGTTTCCGCGCACCGCGTGCGAGCTGTCCGCCTGGTAGAACTTGTCGAAGATGTGTTTGAGGTCGCGCGCGCTGATGCCGCAGCCCGTGTCCGCCACGCACACCACGGCGCGCCCCTCCTGCTGCGAGACGCGCACGCTCACCCTGCCGCCCGCGGGGGTAAATTTGAGCGCGTTGGACAGGAGGTTGTTCCACACGATGTCAAGCAAGCTCTCGTCCGAGCACACGATGATGTTTTGGTCGAAGTCCGTCTCCAGCTCGATCTGCTTGTTTTCCCACTCCTGTTCAAACCCGATGAGGCAGCGGCAGAGCTGTTCGCTGAGGTTGTACTGCGCCCTGTTTGCCACGATCTTCTGGTTCTCCAGGCGGGAGAGCTGCAGGATATTCGTGATGAGCAGGGAGAGCCGCGCCGTCGCCTCGCTGATCTTGCCCGCGTACAGGCGGCGCTCCTCCTCGCTCAGGCAATCGCTCATCAGAATGGTGGAGAAGTTCTGAATAACGGCGCTGGGCGTCTTGAACTCATGCGAGACGTTGGAGATGAAGTCCTTTTTCATGATCTCCGTGCTAGCAAGTTCCGCCGTCATGATATTAAAGTTTTCGAACAGCGCGTCGAACTCGTCCCGCTTTTCCGCCTCGTGCATGGGGGAGAGGCGCACGGTGAAGTCTCCCTTCGCCACCTTCTGCGCCGCGTCAGAGAGCTTCTCCACGGGACGCACGACGTAGCGGTTGTACATCAATTCGAACCCGCCCACGAGCAGCCCCGCCGCGACGAGCAGCATGGTGATGAGGGCAAGGATCCTCAACAACTCGGCATACGCGCTGCCGCCCGGCATGGTGAAGCAGATGGCGAGGAACGCCCCGATGATGGCGAGAATGAGCAGCAGAAAGAGGCAGTAGAACTTCAGCTTGTTGCGCCGCACGATGGATGTGGGCTTCGTCTTTTTTTTCACAGCAGCACCGCCTTGTAGCCCAGCCCGCGCACGGTGTTGATCTTAAAGCCCGTGCAGGCGCAAAACTTCTGCCTGAGGTTGGTGATGTGTACGTCCACCGTGCGCAGTCCGCTCTCGCTCTCATATCCGCCGAACTCGTCCAGGAGCTGGCTGCGCGTGAAGGTGCGGTTGGGGTAGGAGAGCAGCTTATAGATGATCTGAAATTCGCGCAGGGTGAGGGCAACGGGCTGTCCGTCCACCTCCGCGCTCACCGCGTCCTCGTCCAGCGTGAGGTTGCCCACCACAAGCTGCTTGCTCGTGGCGATCTTGGCGCGCCGCAAGAGGGCGGAGATGCGCAGGATGAGCTCGTCGAGGTTGACGGGCTTGACAAGATATTCGTCGATGCCGATGCGGTAGCCGCGCTCCTTGGCGGGGAAGTCGTCGCGCGCCGACATAAACAGAATGGGAATGCTCTCGTCCACCGTGCGCAGGCTGCTTGCAAATTCAAAGCCGTCCACCTTGGGCATCATGATGTCGGAGATGACGAGGTCGAACTTCTCTTCGCCGATGCGCAGCAGCGCCTCCTGTCCGTCCCTGCAGCCCTTCACCGCAAAGCCGTGCGCCGTCAAATGTCTGCACACCGAAAGATTGAGATCTGCGTCGTCCTCCACAACAAGTATCTTGATCATACTTCCTCCCGATTTTTCCGTATGATAGCACAGCAATATTAACAGAGTGTTAAACGAATGGGGGCGCGAGGCGAAAATTCCCGCCGCGTATAGTATAGCGGAAAGGGGGCGCGCCTGTCAAGGATCGGCGGGGCAGGCGAACAGAAATGAGCTACCCATGCCCGCAATGCGGAGGATTTTTTGCAAAATACCGCACCCATGCCGAGGGGAAGGGGGGCAGGACGGGAATTTTATAAAACGGGCATACCATGTCTGCAAGCGGGCGGTAAAACGCGGGCATGGTGGGCAAAAAAAGGGCGGGAAGCATATTCGCTTCCCGCCATGGTGCCTTCGCTTAGCCGTTGAGACAGGCGTCGCTCAGGCGCAAGATCTCCTTTGCGTACTTCTTTTTGCGCCGCTGCAGCATTGCGCGGTAGAGGAAGTAGTTCGCGCTCGCCATGCCGATGCCCAGCACCCCGATGACGATGCCCGCCGCCATGAGCGCGCTGCCGCCTCCGCCCAACACGCCCATAGTCAGGCACATTCCCACGCCCAAAACGAGCGCGCTCAACACGCCAAAGGTGTAGGTGAAGATCTCGGCGGGGCGCCGCACCTTCGCGTCCAGCTTTTTCAGGCGGTCGAAGTCGTTTTCCCGCCGCTCCAGATACCCCTCGCGCACCTTTTGTACGTATTCCCGCTGTGCTTGTTCGTTCATAAAAGTTACCTCCCTGTTTAAGTGCCCTCATCATACGCCCGCTCTGTTTGAAAAAGGTTTCGGTGTCTTTAACGTTTTGTAAAAGTTGATTATTGTTCGGAAAACCGTTCGGAAAACGCGCGCGCAAACGCGTGAAAAGTATTTCGCAATTCATATTGCTTTTTTTCGCGCGGTATGCTATACTGTTGAGGATGAAGAAACCATATCTTTGGACGAGGAGTAAATTATGACGCCAAAATACAAGCGTATCTTACTCAAACTTTCGGGCGAGGCGCTCGCCGGGGCAGAGCGGTTCGGACTCAACGAGGACGTGATCGCCTCCGTCGTCGATCAGCTCGTGAAGGTGCACGAGATGGGGGTGGAGATCGCCCTCGTCATCGGCGGCGGCAACTTCTGGCGGGGCAGGCAGGGCCTGAACATGGAGCGCGCCACGGCAGACCAGATGGGCATGCTCGCCACCGTCATCAACTCGCTTGCCATGATGGACGCCATCGAAAAGAAGGGCATTCCCGTGCGCGTGCAGACGGCGCTCATCATGACTTCCGTCGCAGAACCCTACATCCTGCGCAAGGCGCTCTCCCACTTCGAAAAGGGGCGCATCGTCATCATGGCGTGCGGCACGGGCAATCCCTATTGCTCGACGGATACGGCGGCGGCGCAGCGCGCGTGCGAGATCGGGGCGGACGTCCTGCTCATGGCGAAGAACGTAGACGGCATCTACGACAGCGATCCGCACCTCAATCCCAACGCGAAGAAATACGACAAACTCACCTTCTCGGAGGTCATCTCCAAGGGGCTCAAGGCGATGGACGCGACGGCAGCCACCATGTGCATGGAAAACGACGTGCCCGTGCTCGCCTTCGCACTCGAAGAAAAGGACTCGATCGTCCGCGCCGTATGCGGAGAGCACCTCGGCACGATGATCTCGAAAGAATAAAGCAAGAAAGGAGCAAATCATGATCGAAAACGAACAGGCAGAGGAGATTTTTCTCGTACTCGACGACAAATTGGACAAGACGGTAAACGTACTCAAAGATGAGTTTGCCGCTATTCGCGCGGGCAGGGCAAACCCGCACATTCTCGACAAGCTGCAGGTGGAGGCATACGGCGGCATGAGCCCGCTCAACCAGCTGGGCAACGTCTCCGCAGCCGACGCACGCTGCCTTGTGGTGAGCCCTTGGGACAAATCGCTCCTGAAGAGCATCGAAAAGGCGATCCTCGCCTCCAACATCGGCATCACGCCCACCAACGACGGCAACGTCATCCGCCTCGTCTTCCCCGAACTTACGGAGGAGCGCAGAAAGGATCTCGTCAAGCAGGTGCGCCGCATGGGAGAGGACTCCAAGGTGGCAGCCCGCAACAACCGCCGCGAGGCAATGGACGGGGTAAAGAAGCTCAAGACGGGCAAGGAGATCTCCGAGGACGAGGCAAAGAACCTCGAACAGGACGTGGAGAAGCGGGTGCAGAAGTGCATCGAGGAGATCGATAAGACGGTCGCAGCCAAGGAAAAGGAGCTGCTTACCATCTGATGGGTGGGGAACAGCGCATTCCGCAGCACGTTGCGATCATCATGGACGGCAACGGGAGATGGGCGAAAAAGCGTCTTCTCCCGCGCAGCGCCGGGCACCGTGCGGGAATGAACAGAATGATCGCACTTTCAGAGCACGTCTTTGATAGCGGCGTGCGCTTTTGCACGCTCTACGCGCTCTCGGCGGAAAATTTGCGCCGCCCCCAAGAGGAGGTGGACGCCCTCTTCTCCCTCTTCCGCGAATATTTTAAGAAGAAGGTGGAGCTGTTAAAGAAGAAGAACATCGCCCTCAAAGTCATCGGCGATCGCACCCTTCTTCCCGCAGACATCGTACAGCTCATTGAGGGGGGCGAGGCGTACACGGCGGAGGGTACGCGCGGCACGCTGCTGCTTGCCATTGCTTACGGGGCGCGGCAGGAGATCGTGCAGGCGGTCAACGCCGCCGTTGCAGCGGGCAGGGCGGTGGACGCAGAGGGCTTTTCCCGCCTTCTCTCAACGGCGGGCATTCCCGATCCCGACCTCATCATTCGCACGGGGCGGGAGCGGCGGCTCTCCAACTTTTTGCTCTGGCAGGCTGCGTATGCCGAGCTGTATTTCACCGACAGGCTCTTTCCCGATTTCGGCAATCGGGATCTCGACAGGGCGCTTGCTGACTTTGCGCAGCGCGAGCGCCGCTTTGGTAACGTGTAAGGAGACTTATGGAGCAACCCAATTCCGAACAACAACCGCTGCCCGCCGCACCCAACGAGGGCACGGGCAAGAAAAAAAGCGATATGAAACTCAGGATCGCCACGGGCATCGTCTATGTTGCGGTGCTCGTCGGCTTCTACCTCTTAAAGATCTTGGTGAGCGACTATCTCTTCGATCCGCTCGTCCTGCTCTTTGCAATGGTCGGCACCTTCGAAATGGTGCGCGCGCTCAAATCGCACACGACGGCGGCGCAGCGCGTGCTCATCATGGTCTTTGTCGCGCTCGTCATCATCACCTATTCCGTGAGCGACTACATCTTCCGCGAAGTTTTGGGGCGCGACCTTGAAAACGGCGGCAGCAACTATACCCCCCTCATCACCTTCGTGGTGTTCATCGCGGGGCTCGCCATTTTGCTGGGGCTGCTCGTCTTTCAGCACGAGGGCGTCTCGCTCGATTCCACGGGCTGCTCGCTGCTCGCCTACGTGTATCCCTCCGTGTTCCTCATCGTCCTCATCGGGATCAACCACCTCGAATGGTACTCGGACGTCGCCATTCTATTCGTGTTCGTCATCTGCCCGTTTGCCGATTCGCTCGCACTCGTATTCGGCAAGCTCCTGGGCAAGAAACTGCCCGCGAAGATGGCGCCGCACATAAGCCCCAACAAGACGCTCATCGGCGGCTTCGGCGGGCTGGTTGGGGGTGCTTTGGGCGCGGTCGTCGTCTTCTTCGTGTACTACGGGCTGTGCAAGCCCGTGGCAGCGCAGGACTTTTCGAATATCGTCTTCGAATGGGAGGAGATGATCTTCTTCCTCGGCATCGGCGTCATCGCCGCCCTCTTCTCGCAGTTTGGCGACCTCGTGGAGAGCGCCATCAAGCGCAAGCTCGCCATCAAGGACATGGGCAAGATCCTGCCCGGGCACGGCGGCATTCTCGATCGCATCGACTCCAGCCTGTATGCCTCCCTCGTCATCTGTCTCATCTTCACGCTGCGCATCATGATCATGGTTTAGCCGGTCATGCGCGCGCGCACGCTTGCATAACATAAGGAGAACCCCGTCCGAGGACTCGGGCGGGGAAATTTGTATCGTATGGTAAACGTTGCACTCATCGGCTGCACGGGCAGCATCGGGCGGCAGACGGCGGAAGTCGTGCGCCGCCATCCAACTGAATTTCGCTTTTCCGCGCTCGTGGCGGGCAGCGACGGGGCGGGGCTCGCCGCCATGCAGCGGGAATTTTCCCCCGCGCTTGCTTTGCTTGCAAGGGACTGCGCGGGCAGGGAGGGGGAGCTGTTTGCAGACTGCGACGTGGCGCTCATCGCAACGGGCGGCTTTGCAGGGCTTTCTTACACGCTTGCCGCCGTGCGTGCGGGCAAGAAGGTGGCGCTTGCCAACAAAGAATCGCTCGTGTGCGGCGGGGAGCTCGTACTCAGGGAGGCGGCGCGCACGGGCGCGGAGATCGTGCCCGTGGACAGCGAACATTCCGCGCTCTTTCAGGCGCTCTCCTTCCGCAGGGATACCCCCTTCAAGACGCTCATTCTCACGGCGAGCGGCGGGCCGTTCTATCACTGTTCGCGGGAAGAGCTCGCGCGTATGACGGCGCAGGACGCCCTCAAACACCCCACCTGGAACATGGGCGCGAAGATCACCATCGACAGCGCCACGCTGCTCAACAAGGGGTACGAAGTCATCGAAGCGCACCACCTGTACGGCGCGCCCTACGAGCGCATCTCCGCCGTGGTGCACCCCGAGAGCATCGTGCATTCCCTCGTGGAATTTGAGGACGGCACGCAGATGGCGCAGCTCGCCTATCCCGATATGCGCCTGCCCATTCAGCTCGCGCTCACCTATCCCAGGCGGCTGCCCTGTCTGCCCTCGTTGCGCCTCACCGAGGTGAGGGCGCTGCACTTCTTGCCCATGCGGGAGGCGGACTTTCCCTGCTTCACCCTCGCAGTGGAGGCGGGCAGGGCGGGCGGCACGCTGCCCGCGGTGCTCAACGGCGCGGGCGAAGTGGCGGTGCAGGCATTCCTCGCGGGGAGTATATCCTTCCCCGCCATCGCAGAAACTATGAAGGACGCGCTCGAGCGCATTCCGCGCGCGGCGGCAGACAGTTTTGAAGCCGTTGCCGAGGCGGATCGCGCGGGGCGCGCCGCAGCAAATTCGTATATCTATGGTAAATGATCTTCTCAGCGTGTGGTCGACCGTCGGCTCCGTCCTGCTCGCCGTCCTCATCCTGCTCGTCATGATCACCGTGCACGAGTTCGGGCATTGGGTGGTGGGCAAGATCTTGAAGTTCCGCATCGATGAGTTCTCCATCGGCTTTGGCCCCGCGCTCTTCAAAAAGAAAAAGAAAAACGGCGAGATCTTCGCCCTGCGCCTCATCCCGCTCGGCGGGTACTGCGCCTTCCACGGCGAGGAGGGGGAGGAAGCGCCCGATCCCTTCCTCGACGCAAAGGAGCAAGATCCCTTCGAAGCGGCGGAGGAAGAGCTGAAACGCGCAGAGGAGGGCGGGGAGACGCTCGCGCCCGAACAGGCGGGCGCTGCGCAGCAGGAGGTGCTCTTTGCAGAGACGGGCGAGCCCGTTCCCGCGCCCGAGGCGCAGCCTGCCCCCAAAAAACGCAGGCGTATCCCCGAATGGCGTACCCGTCCCGATGACGGCTCGTTTACGCGCAAGGCGCCCTGGAAGCGGCTTCTGGTGCTCGTTGCGGGCGCGTTCATGAACTATCTTCTGGCGCTCGTGCTCATTCTCGTGTGCTTCTTTGCCTACGGGCAGGGGATGCTGGGCGCAGCCAGGGTGGAGCGCGGGGAGGACGTTCCCGCCGAATATCTCGCATAC
>CALVTZ010000046.1 GCA_944363255.1 uncultured Clostridia bacterium | reverse complement strand
GGCGTAGTCTGACCGCCCTGCTCCGTGTCATCGGGCGTAGTCTGACCGCCCTGCTCCGTGTCATCGGGCGTAGTCTGTCCGCCCTGCTCCGTGTCATCGGGCGTAGTCTGACCGCCCTGCTCCGTGTCATCGGGCGCAGTTTGACCGCTCTCGCCGCACGCGGCAAGCCCCAAGGCGCAGCAAAGCGCCAAGATGAGGCTGAGGAGCACGATCGCAAGCTTCTTTTTCATATTACCCTCCAAAAAAATTATTTTACAGGGCAAGAAAAAAGCGCGTCTCCAAACCGAAGACACGCCCTGCATGGTATCTCCGATTTGTTGTCACGCAAACGCTCCAAATATGGGGAAAAGAGATACGAAATGACTATCGTATCCCACACGTGGAAAGTATGAAGTTTGCGTGACAAGTACAGTATAGCACACGCGCGGGGAAAATGCAAGCGGCAGGCATAAAAAAAAGAGCTGTCCGCATGGGACAGCTCTTCGGTCTGTTATTGCAGGCGTTTTGCCGCTCTTCTCGCGCGCACGGAGGAGCGGATGATCTCAAAAATGTTGATTCCGATGCCCGAGAGAATGAAGATATAATAGGTGGAGAAGCGCCACACGAGGATGGTCCAGCCCAGGTAGTTGCCCAGCCCCGCCACCGAGAGAAAGACGATGGAGGAGGAGACTTCGGAAGCGCCCGTATTGCCCGGGGTGGGGATGAGCGACGCCGCGTAGAAGGAGATGATGCCAAGGCACATGATGTGCAGCAGCAGATCCCAGGACGCCGTTACGTCGGGCGCGATGGCAACGACCACGAAGAAGGGGATGATGAGGTGTGCGAGCTCCGCCAGGATGGAGACGATGACGAGGGGGATGAGCTTCCACCACCGCTTGATGAGGAACTTCACCGAGTTGCGGTATTCGCCGATCTCGTAGACGTACTTCTTCGTCACCGCATAGCGATGCTTTACGATGTGTAGCTTGCTCAACAGTTTGACGATCCAAACGATCATCTTCTTCCCGAATCGGGGGAAGCAGGAGACGATGAGCATGATGAGGGGAACGACGAGGTTGACCGCCATGGAGATCCATGCGATGATGCGCACGGAGAGGGTGACCGTCTGGTTGTCCTGCGCCGTAAAGAAGCGGGGAGAGATGGACATGAGCACGATCGCCATCATGCAGAACACCACCGTTCCCACAATGTACTTGACAAGGGGGATGGCGGTCGCCGCGCCCGCGGGGATCTTCTTCTTGTGCAAGTAGTAGATTTGGAAGGGTTGTCCGCCCGTGCCAAGCGGCGTTACGCCGTCATAGTACTTGCCCAGGAACATCGTTTTAATGGACACGCGTGCGCGGAACTTGCCCGTGGATACCTTCAACAGGCAGCCGTAGCGCGCGCTCTCGAACATCATGAAGGCGAGCAGGATGCACACCAGCCCAGCAAACCACTCCCATTTGATGCCGCTTACCATCGTCGTAAAGGAGACGGTGTTGCCGTTTTCGGTGAGCAGGTTGGGCAGCTCGAACATGAGGAAGATGGAGAGCCCGATGATGAGAAGGAGCGCGCACGTCTTTACCCACCACATGATGCGCTTCTTCTTGGTGTCAAGCCCCTTGCGCGCGTCGATCTCCTGCGAGAGGCGATCCATCTCCTTGTCCTTGGCGCGCTGATAGCGCTCGATAAACTCTGCGCTCGTGCCGTGGTCGGGGGGATCGAGGTCTGCGTCGGGATCGATCGCCGCTGCAGGTTCGGTTGCTGCGTCCTCCGCTGCGGGTTCCGCAGGTTCGGCTGCGGCGGCGTTTTCCGCGCTCTCCGCAGCAGGTTCGGTCGCCGCTGCGGGTTGGCATTCTTCCGCGGGGGAAGGGGGCGCGTCCGTCATCTCCGCTTGGGTGGCGGGGAGTTCGCCCTCAATTTTTTCAGTTTCTCTCGGGGGCTCGTTTTGCAGAGGAGTCCCTTTCGTCTCTTTTTCCATGCGTTTATCTTACCATATCGTGTATAAAATTGCAAACGCTTTTACGAAACTTTCTTGCCCGACTGCGCATTTTATTTGTTTCTCCGTTCTGTTTGTGCGTGCGCGTATTTCCTTCGCCTGCAAAATTTCGCCAAAAACGCTTGACAAATATACCCCCATAGGGTATAATGCTGGCATACCCCAAGGGGGTATTTCGGAGGAAAGGACATGGAACGCTGCGAACATTGCAAGGAGCACTTCAAGGGAACGCCGCGCGGGGAGGAGGAGATCAAAAACCTCGTCAGCCGCCTCAATCGCATCGGCGGGCAGCTCAACGGCATCAAAAAGATGATCGAGGAAAACCGCTACTGCGGGGAGGTGCTGGTGCAGGTCTCCGCCGTGGAGAGCGCGGTGCGCGCCTTCGGCTATCTCGTGCTGGAAGATCATCTCAACACCTGCGTGCGCGAGAAGATGGCATCGGGCGATGAGACCGTCGTAAAGGAGACGGTGGAGCTCATCAAAAAACTCAATTAAGGTAGGACTATGAAGCAAAAATATTCGGTAACGGGGATGACGTGCGCCGCCTGTTCCTCTGGCATCGAGCGCACGGTGAATAAATTGGAAGGTGTGACCGCCTGCTCCGTCTCCCTCATGGGGGAGAGCATGGAGGTGGAGTTCGACGAGAAGGTGGTTAAGAGCGAGGACATCAAGGGGGCGGTCGTCGCCCTCGGCTACGGCGCATACGACTACGGCGAGGCGCCGCAAAAGAAGGCGCGCGGGCTCACGCTCGGGGTGCGCTTTTTGCTCTCGCTCGTGCTGCTCCTGCCCGAGATGTATCTTGCGATGGGGCACATGATCAGCGAGGACATCGTGCCGCACGGCTGGCTGAATTACGGCCTGCAGATGGGGATCACCCTCGTCATTCTCGCGATCAACTACAAGTTCTTTGTAAGCGGCGTGCGCGCTGCCGTAAAGCTCGTGCCCAACATGGATACGCTCGTCACGCTGGGGGCGGCGGTCTCCTACATTTACAGCGTGGTCGTAGCTGCCGCCATGCCGCAGGGACATCTCTTCTTTGAATCTGCCGCCATGATCGTCACCCTCGTCACGCTGGGCAAGTGGCTGGAGGACAAGAGCAAGAAAAAGACGGGGCGGGAGGTGGAAAAACTGCTGCGCCTCGCGCCCGACCGCGTCACCGTGGAGCGGGATGGAAAGCCCGTCGTGCTCACCCTTTCGCAGGTGCGCGAGGGGGATATCGTCATCGTCAGACAGGGGGAGTCCGTCGCGGTGGACGGAACCGTGCTCGAGGGGCACGCCTTTGCCGATGAATCGGCGGTGACGGGGGAGAGCCTTCCCGTCGAACTCATGCAGGGGGACAGGGCAACGAGCGCGTCCGTGCTCACGAGCGGCTACTTAAAGCTGCGCGCAGAGCGGGTGGGCGAGGACACCATGCTCTCCTCCATCATTCGCATGGTCAAGGAGGCGGGCGCGAGCAAGGCGCCCATTCAAAAGCTGGCGGATAAGATCTCCGCCGTATTCGTGCCCGCCGTGCTGGGCATCGCGCTCGTCACCTTCATCGTGTGGCTCATCCTCTCCCGCGACGTGGGCACGGCGTTCAACTACGGCGTGAGCGTCATCGTCATCTCCTGCCCGTGCGCGCTGGGGCTGGCTACCCCCGTCGCCGTCATGGCGGCAACGGGCAGGGGGGCGAGCATGGGCGTGCTCGTGAAGAATGCCGAGGCGCTGCAGCGCGCCGCCGACGTCAGGACGGTGCTGCTCGACAAGACGGCGACCATCACGGAGGGTAAGCCGCAGGTGGTGCTCTTCGAGGGGGAGGAGGGCGCGAAGTCCGTCGCCTTCGCCATCGAAAGCAAGCTCAATCACCCGCTCGCGCAGTGCATCGTCTCCTACTGCAAGGAGGGCGGCGTTGCGCAGAACGTGGAGTATATCGCGGGGCAGGGTGCGCGCGGCGAAGTGGACGGCGTGGTCTACTTTCTTGGAAACGATCGCATGATGCGGGTACACGGCGTGCCGTTTGCGGCGCAGGAAGCGCGCTTTATGCAGCTCTCGGAGGAGGGCAAGACGGTGCTCTTCCTCGCCCGCGAAGGGGAGGGCATTGTTGCGCTCTTCGCCCTTGCAGATACCCTGAAGGCGGGCAGCCCGCAGGCGATCGCCCGCATGAAGGAGATGGGGCTGCAGCCGTATATGCTCACGGGCGACAACGCGGCGTGCGCGCGCTATATCGCAAACAGCGCGGGCATCGACGCAGACAGGGTGTATGCGCAGGTACTGCCCGAGGAGAAGCTCGCCCACGTGCGCGCGGCAAAGGAGCGCAGCGCGGGGGAAAAGCGGGGGCACGCCGTTGCCATGGTGGGCGACGGCATCAACGATTCCCCCGCCCTCAAGGAGGCGGACGTGGGGCTCGCCATGGGCAACGGCACGGACGTTGCCATCGAGAGCGCGGACATCGTGCTCATGGGCGGGAGCCTCTCCGCCGCGCCCAACGCCTTCGCGCTCGCGAGAAAGACCATGCGCATCATCAAGCAGAACCTCTTCTGGGCGTTCTTCTACAACTGCGTGTGTATTCCGCTGGCGGCGGGCTGTTTTGCGGCGCTGGGGGTGGCGCTCAACCCCATGATCGCGGCGGCGGCAATGAGCTGCTCCTCCCTCTTCGTGGTGTGCAACGCGCTGCGCCTCACGGTATTCATGAAAAAGAAAAATACGGCGAACGCCGAACAAGGAGAACACAATATGAAAAAGACACTTACGATCGAAGGCATGATGTGTATGCACTGCGTCAAGCACGTGACGGACGCACTCACCGCCCTTCCCGGCGTCACCAAGGTGGACGTCAACCTCAAAAAGAAGCGCGCCGTCGTCGAAGGGGAGACTTCGGACGAAGCGCTCAAGGCGGCCGTCGGCGCGGCGGGGTACGAAGTGACGAAGATCGCGTAAACGTTTTCGCCAAATTGTGCCAAAATGCGGCAAAAGTACAACGCGTGTGCACGTGCACACGCGTTATCATTTTGGCAAAAAAGGGGGAAAGGGGTATGGCGCAGACGTTGCTGCTCGACAGGCGAACGCAGGACATGGTGGAGGGCTACGTGCCCGAAGGGGAGCTGCTCGTCTCCCTCGTGCGCTTCTTTTCCATCTTTGCAGACGGCACACGGCTGAGGCTGCTCTCCGCGCTCGCCATCTCCGAGATGTGCGTCACCGATCTTTCGCGCGTTTTGGGCATCAATCAGACGACCGTCTCCCATCAGCTGCGCTTTTTGAAGGACGCGGGCATGGTGCAGACGCAGCGGCAGGGCAAGATCATCTTCTATATGCTCAAAAACGACATTGTAAACGACGTGCTCTTAAAGGGCGTGGAGTTTTTGGGCTATTGAGTTTTGAGGCGCCCCAAAGGGGCGCTTTTTTTTGCTTTTTGGAAAATGTTCCGTATTCTCTTGAAAAAATTGCGAAAAGCGTGTATAATACGAATGGGTAATTTTGCATGAGCGTGCTACAGGAAAAACTCAAACTGCTGCCCGATTCCCCGGGCGTATATATCATGCTGGACGCGGCGGGCACCGTCATCTACGTGGGCAAGGCGCGCGTGCTCAAAAATCGCGTGCGGCAGTACTTCCACTCCTCCGAAAAGCCGCAGAAGGTGCGCTCGATGGTGGAGAACATTGCAGACTTTTCCTACATCGTCGCCCCCACGGAGGCGGACGCGCTCGCCCTTGAAAATACCCTCATCAAGAAGTACAAGCCCAAGTACAACATTCTGCTCAAAGACGACAAGACGTATCCCTATATCAAGGTGCACACGCGGGAGGACTTCCCCCGCATCTCCGTCACCCGCAGGGTGAAAAAGGACGGCAGGTACTTCGGCCCCTACATGGGCGGCATCTCCTGCAAGGACATCGTGGACGTGTGCGCCAAGATCTACGGCATCCGCACCTGCGCCGTCGCCGTCACGGCTACGCCCAAAAAGCCCTGCCTCAACTACCATCTGCACCGCTGTCCCGCGCCCTGCGCGCACCTCATCTCCCGCGAAGAATACGGCAAGATCGTGGAAAACGTGCTCTCCTTCCTCTCGGGCAACTACGAGGAGGCGGAAGCGCTCCTGCGCGAGAAGATGGAGAAGTTCGCAGGCGAGGAGCAATTCGAACTCGCGCTGGAACTGCGCGACAAGATCGGGATGCTCTCCAAGCTCAAACTGCGGCGCATCACCTCCATGCCGCGCGACGTGGACGCGGACGTGTGGGCGTACGACGGAAACGGGCTGTACTCCGTCATCAGCGTGTGCGTCACGCGCAAGGGCGTGATGCAGGGCAGCCGCAACTACCCGCTCGAAGAGGGGCTGGGCGAGCGGCAGGAGGCGCTGTTGAGCTTTCTCACGCAGTACTACACGGCGCACGAGATCCCGCACGAACTCATCCTGGACGAGGAGGTGGACGAGGCGCTCTTTGCAGAGTTCGCCGCCCGCAAGACGGGCAGGAAGCTCACCTTCACCCATCCCAAGACGGGGGTAAAGCGGGAACTTCTCGACATGGCAAAGCGCAACGCCAAAGAGTATCTCGAAAAGTCCGTCTCCGCCATTCAGCATAAAAACGACATGACGAAGAACGCCTGCTTGCGCCTGCAAAGCATTCTGGGGCTCAAACAGTACCCCAAGCGCATGGAGTGTTACGATATTTCCAACATTTCGGGCGTGGACAAGGTGGGCTCCATTGTGGTGTTCGAAGAGGGGGAGGCGTTCAAGAGCGCCTACCGCCGCTTCCGCATCAAGACGGTGGAGGGGGCAAACGACTTCGCCTCATTGCAGGAAGTGCTCACCCGCCGCCTTTCAAAATTGGGCACGGAGGAAGAGGAGCGCTTCCCCAAGCCCCAACTCATCGTCATCGACGGCGGCAAGGGGCAGCTCTCCGCCGTGCAGGAAGTCTTTTCCGCGCTGGGCGTGGAGGGCATCGAGCTCGCCGCGCTCGCCAAGCAGGAGGAGCTCATCTTCACCCCCGCGCACCCCGAGGGCGTGCGCATCGACAGGCGGGACTACGCGCTCAAGATGCTGCAACGCATCCGCGACGAGGCGCACCGCTTCGCCGTCACCTACTTCCGCAGTCTGCACTCCAAGCGCAACCTCGCCTCCGTACTCGACGAGATCGAGGGGGTGGGCGGCAAGAAGCGCGCGGCGCTCATGCAGCACTTCGGCACCATCGACAAGATCATGCGCGCGGACGCAGGGGAGCTTGCTGCCGTGGAGGGCATCGGCCCCGCGCTTGCGCAAAAAATCAGGAGCTATTTCGAACAACTATGAAGTATCAACTCTTTCTCTCCGACTTCGACGGCACGCTCGTTCGGGCGGACGGCGGCATTTCGGAGGAGAACAAGCGGGCGATCGCCCGCTACAGGGCGGCGGGGGGCACCTTCGTGGTGGTCACGGGCAGAATGCTCTCCTCCATCCTGCCCCGCCTCGGCGAGCTGGGGCTGAAGGAAGGGCTGGTCGTTGCCTATCAGGGCGCGACGATCGCCGACATTGCCACGGGCAAGCTGCTCAAAAACGAGTGCTTTTCCCCCTCGGGTGCGCTTGCTGCCGTGCGCGCGCTGGAGGCGGAGGATCACCACATCCACGTGTATACGCCCGAAGGACTGTTCGCAAACCGCCGCGACGAGATGCTCGCCGTGTACGAGCACATCTGCGGCGTAAGGGGCGAGGTGGTGGAAGGGGGGCTTTCCAACTGGCTGCAAGAGCGCCAGCCTTCCGTCATCAAGGTGCTCGCCATGCTCGAGCCCGAACGAAAGGGCGCGCTCAAAGCCCGCCTCGAGCGGGAGATGGGGAGGGAGTACTTCGTCACCTGTTCTGCCGATTGGCTGGTGGAAATCATGCCCGCAGGACAGAGCAAGGCGGCGGCGGTGGAGTTCCTCTCCCGCTACTATCATGTGCCCAAGGAGCGCATCGCCGCCATCGGCGATCAGCTCAACGACCTGCCCATGCTGCAAGAGGCGGCGGGGAAGTTCACCGTTGCAAACGGGCAGGAAGAACTCAAACAAATCGCGCGCGTCATGCCCTCCAACGAGGAGAACGGCGTGGCGGCTGCGCTTGAAATTGCCATGGGGGAGTTATGATGAACGAGATCTTCTTGCCGCAGGAAACAGTCATGCTCGATAAGTTCGCCTCCGATCTCAACTTTGAGATGCTCTACGCGGGGCGGGGGATCCTCACGCTCACGTCCATCAGCGTCGACCGTCCGGGGCTCAGACTTGCGGGCTTTTACAGCTACTTCGATACGCAGCGCATCCTGCTCATCGGGCTTACGGAGCACGAATATCTGCGCTCCTTCTCGCAGGAGGAGCGTGCAGAGCGCATCCGCCGTCTCTTCGACTGCGGCGAGATCCCCTGCATCGTGTTCTCGCGCGATCTTCCCGTGCTGCCCGAATTTATGGAGGGCGCGCGCAAGTCGGGCACGCCCGTGTTCCGCTCGAGCAAGATGACGACGGCGGTGATGACAGACCTCTTCGTCTACCTCAGCCGCCTGCTCGCCCCCGCCACCACCATGCACGGGGTGCTCATGGACGTATTCGGCTCGGGCATTCTGCTCACGGGCAATTCGGGCGTGGGCAAGAGCGAGACGGCAATGGAGCTCATCAAGCGCGGACACCGCCTCGTCGCCGACGATTCCGTCGTCGTCAAGCGGGTGGAGAACAAGCTACTTGGCACCGCGCCCGAGCGCATCCGCTTCTTCATGGAGCTGCGCGGCATCGGCATCATCAACGTGAAGAATATGTACGGCGCAGGCGCCGTTCTGGAGGAGAAGGAAGTCGAGTTCGTCATGGAGATGGAGCGCTGGCAGCGCGACAAGGAGTATGACAGGATCGGCGGACTGGAAAATAAGGAGGAGATCCTGGGCGTGAAGATCCCCAAGCTCACCGTACCCGTGAGCCCGGGGCGCAACCTCGCCATCCTCATCGAAGTCGCCGCCCGCAACTACCGCCTCAAGGGGATGGGGTACGACGCGGCGCAGGAACTTGTCGAACGCACGATCGGAAGATGACGGAATTACTTGCCCCCGCAGGGGATGAACAGTCGGCATACGTCGCCCTTTGTGCGGGCGCGGACGCCATATATCTGGGACTTACGCAATTTTCCGCGCGACAGAGCGCGGAAAATTTTGACGTATCCGCCCTCGCACGCGTCACCCGCTTCGCCCACGTCAAGGGCGCAAAGGTGTACGTGTGCCTCAACACGCTCGTAAAGGACAGCGAGACGGCGGGCTTTTTCGAGAGCGCGCGCCTTGCCCACAACGCGGGGGCGGACGCCATTCTCGTGCAGGACATCTTCCTTGGCAAGCGGCTCAAGGAGGTGTATCCCGAGCTCACCTTGCACCTCTCCACGCAGGCGGGGTGCTGCAACGTGCTCGGCGCGCAGCTTGCCAAGCAATACGGCTTCTCGCGCGCGGTGCTCGCCCGTGAGACGCCCCTTTCGGAGATCGCAGCCATCTCCAAGGTCATCGAAACGGAGGTGTTCGTGCAGGGGGCGCTGTGTACCGCCTTTTCGGGGCAGTGCTACTTCTCCTCCTTCGCGGGCAACAACAGCGGCAACCGCGGGCGGTGCAAACAGCCCTGCCGCAAGCGCTATACGATAGACAGGGCGGGGTGCGAAGCGCTCTCCTACGCCCTCTCGCCCAAGGACCTCAGCGTGGGCGCCCGCGTGAAGGAGCTGTTGCAGGCGGGCGTCACGTCGCTCAAGATCGAGGGGCGGCTGCGGCGGCAGGAATACGTTGCCTCCGCCGTG
>CALVTZ010000045.1 GCA_944363255.1 uncultured Clostridia bacterium | reverse complement strand
ATCGAGAATGAGCGCGGTGCGGTCGATGACCTTGCGCCCGCCCAGCGCATCCGAAATGTTCTGCGTCTGAGAGGGGGAGAGTTCGCCGTTGAAGAGCACGGTGACGTCGCGCTCGCCCAGCTCATCCGCGATCTCCTTCAGCTTGCCTTCGCCGATATAGGTGGCGGGGTTGATTTCGCGAATGCTCTGATAGGCGCTGCCTTCATACACGGCGTCCGCGCTCTCGATGAGGGCGACGATCTCCGCGTGGAGCTCCTCAAAATTGTCCGTTTCGATGGGTTGAATGACAAAAACACGTTCAGTCACGCGCTTGATCCTCTTCTTTGTGCAATTTTACCGCGCCTGCGACCGCCCTGCGGTTGTCCTCCGTGATGGCGGCATAGTGCTTGCGCGTGGTATTGACGTCCTTGTGCCCCAAGACGTCGGCAACGATATAGATGTCGCCCGTCTCGCGATAGAGCGCCGTACCGTAGGTGGAACGCAGCTTGTGCGGGGTGATCTTCTTGAGCGGCGTGACGATCTTGGCGTACTTCTTTACGAGATTTTCCACGGCGCGCACGGTGATCCTGCGGTATTGCATGGAGAGGAAGAGGGCAGTTTCCTCGCTTGGAATGCGGGGATCGTTCTCCTTCTGCGCCATGTAAGCGGCGAGCGCGTCGCCGACTTCCTCCGAAAAATACAAGATCGCCTTGCTGCCGCCCTTGCGCGTGACGACAAAGGAATTGTTGGTGAAGTCGATGCTGTCGTTGTCCAGCCCGACAAGCTCGGAAATACGGATGCCCGTGCCCAAAAAGAGGGTGAGAATGGCAAGGTCACGGATCTTCGTCTTGTCGTGATAGCCGCCCGCGTGATCGGAAAGCCCGCTGCCGTCCTCCGCCGTGGAGAGCAGAGAGGAGATCTCGCCGCCTTCCAGCCGAATGATCTCTTTTTCGTGCAGCTTGGGCGTGGAGACCTTGGCGGAATTGTTGACTTCGATGAGTCCTTTATTGAAAAAGTACTTGTACATGGATCGCACGGTGGAGAGCTTGCGTGCCTTGGCGCGCTCGTTGCAACTCAGGCGCTTGCCGCGGAAGCGGTAGTTGGAGAGGTAGCTTAAGAAGATCTCAATGTCCGTATCCGTCACCGATTCGAGGTCTTCCAGCGTGATCTCCTGCACGGCTTTGCCGCGCAGCTTGCGCTCGGAGAGGAAGGCGAAGAAGATGCGCAGGTCGAAACAGTAGTTGAGACGGGTGAGAACGCTCGTCTTGTTCTCGACGCCGCGCAAAAAATCTTCGCAAAAACAGGGGAGATCGCGAAGAAGCACGTCGATGCGGTCGAGATTTTTGATGTTTCGTTCCTGATAGTAGTCAGCCTTCATAGTCTTATTATAGCACGAGGGGCGCTTAAAGTCAAATGGGGAAGCGCGCTCACGGACGCGCAGAGAGGCGAAAAAGGCGCACCTTCGACATATCTAACTATTCGCAAAAGCTCAGTTTTGCGAATAGTTATGCCAAAATAGGGCGAATTTGGCGCGTTCTCACGCGCACGCACGCATTTTTACATGGTTTCCGCGTCTGCATTCTGTAAAATTGCGTTTGCGCGATCTTGTAATTTTACGGCGGTTGCACAAATGTAATTTTTGCGTGCGCGGTTTTACGCGTATCGTCCTGCAAATCATGCTATTTTTACAAGGTTTCAGCTGTAAAAACGCCTGAAAACGCGTTAAAATCGCATTTTTACATATCAGAATGCGTCACGCGCGCTCTCTTTCTATAATACAAGAGTACCGCCCGTTTTGGACGATACCCCAAGTATTATGTCACGCATACTATCTGCTTTTCCCTATGATGCCGTAGGCATGATTGCCAAATTCAAGCTGATTCTTGATGCGTTTGCCCGTGAGATAGTCGATATACTCGCCCTCAAGTTCGATCTTGTAGTTGGATTCGGAATTGTTCACGTACACGTACACCGCTTCATTCTTGTATCTGCGCTCGAATACGAGGCAGGACGCGTCGGCAAACACCTCGCGATATGTGCCCGTTGCAAAGATCTTGTGCAGTCGATGCGTGCGAATGCCGCCCAAACGCCTATAAAACAAGTTGAGTTCGCTGTCAATGTGTTCCCAATCGAAGCAGCGGCGGCAGAACGGATCGGAATAGCCCTCCATCGCCGTCTCGTCGCCGTAATAGATGCAGGGAACGCCCGGCAGCGTAAATTGCAGCACGGCAGCCATCTTGAGCGCCTCTTTTGCCCGCTTTTTCTCCTCGTCCGTGAGGAAGGTCGCCGCCATTTCATCCTTGCTGAAACACATTTTTCCGCCCAAAACGGTGACGATGCGCGGCGTATCGTGCGTGCCGAGAATGTTCATGAGGCAGTCGAGCGTGTCCTTGGGATAGTTGTCGAGCAGCATAGCGATGGTCTCGCGCAGTTGCAGCGTCTTGCCCGATTGCACATAGCTGATGATCGCGTCCTTCAAGGGATAGTTCATCACGCTGTCCAGCTCGTTGCCCTGCAAATATTTGCGGCGCGCGCCGTAGGCGATCTTGTTGGAAGCGTCCTCCCAAACTTCGCCGATGATGACAGCGTCTGCGTTCTCGTCCTTGACTGCCGTGCGCAGCTTTTCAAGAAAGAAATCGGGCAATTCGTCGGCAACGTCCAGGCGATACCCCGCGATGCCGTGGCGCAACCAATGTTTGAGCACGCCGTCCTCGCCAAAGATGAAGTTCTGATAGGACGGCGACATCTCGTTGACGGCGGGCAGGATCTCAATGCCCCACCAACTGTCGTAGCGATCGGGAAACTCGCGGAACACGTACCAATCAGCGTACGGCGACTCCTTGGACTGATACGCGCCCACGTCGTTGTACCTTCCGTACTTGTTGAAGTAGCGGCTGTCGTCGCCCGTGTGATTGAACACGCCGTCCAAAATGATCTTGATGCCGCGGCGGTCTGCCTCTGAAATGAGCGTATCGAGGTCTTGCTCGCTGCCCAAAAGCGGATCGATCTTTCTGTAGTCGCCCGTGTCGTAGCGGTGATTGGAGTACGCCTCGAAGATGGGATTGAAGTAGATGACGCTCACGCCCAGCGATTGCAGGTAGTTGAGCCGATCGATGACGCCCTTGAGGTTGCCGCCAAAGAAGTCATTGTTAAGTACTTTTCCAAATTCGTTTGGACGATAGCGCGGCATTCCGCCCCAATCGCGGCGCAAAACTTTGTGCTCGGCAATGGGCAGCTCGCCGCTCTTGTTGAAGCGGTCGGGAAAGATCTGATACATGACGCCGCCCTTCATCCATTCGGGCGTCTTGTAGTTTGGAGAATATACGGTGAGCTGCCAGCTCACCGCTTCCTCCATAAATTGTCCCAAACGAAGTTTTCCGCAGCCGAACGGACGATCGCCGATGCGGAAAGAATAGAAATACAGCCCGATCTCGTTGACGCGCAGCGTGATCTCCCAAAACTTCTTGCGTTCCTTCATCTCGTAGGACGTTGCGGGCATCCCGTCCCGATTGAAAACAAGATAGCAAGGTACGGCGGAGAAGCTATCTTCTCCGCCGTTCCTTTTGAAGATCCTGAGCGTGACCGCGCTGCTGCGCGGGATCGCTCCGGAATGGCTTTTACACGCTTTGTCCAGGGGATCAAAGTATATCATTTTTTCTCTCTTGTCGCCTAAGCGCGGCGATTATTTTTCGATATGTTTGAGATTCCAGATTTTCTCCGCGTATTCGCGCACGCTTCTGTCCGCCGAGAAGTATCCGGCTGCCGCAATGTTGCAGAGAGATTTCTTGTTCCAGGTCGCCTTGTCGTTGCGGTACAGACGGGACAGTTCCGCCTGCGTCTGCACGTACGATTCGAAGTCGGCAAGGCACATATACGGATCGGCAACGGGCGACTTGCGCAGCAGATAGTTTGCAATATCTGCAAACGACGTGCCGTTGAAGCCCACGATGAGCGATTCGATCACCTTGCGCATATTCGCGTCCTGATTGTAGTACGAGCTGGAATTATAGCCCTTGTTCCAGATCTCCTTGACTTCGTCCGCCTTCAACCCGAAGATATAGATATTCTCGTCGCCGACGCGCTGCGCCATCTCGACGTTTGCGCCGTCCAGCGTGCCGATGGTGAGCGCACCGTTGATCATGAACTTCATGTTGCCCGTGCCGCTCGCTTCCTTGCCGGCAAGCGAGATCTGCTCGGAGATCTCGGAGGCGGGCATGAGCTTTTCGCTCATCGTCACGTTGTAGTTTTCCATGTACACGACGTTGAGCTTTTCGTTGATCTTGGGGTGCTTTTTGATGTCCTCGGACAGGAAGCAGATGAGCTTCATGATCTGCTTTGCCATGTCGTAGCCCGCAGCAGCCTTCGCGCCGAAGATATACGTCTTGGGTTGAACGTCGAGGTCGGGATTTTCGCGCAGCGCGTTGTATTCCGCCACGATATTCAGCACGTTGAGCAGCTGCCGCTTGTACTCGTGCATACGCTTTGCCTGCACGTCGAAGAGCGACTTGGGATCGATGATGATGCCCTGCTGCTTCTTTGCGTACGCCGCGAACTGCTCCTTCTTGCGCTGTTTGATCTCGCCAAGGCGCTTCAAAACGCTCGCGTCGTTGCGGAATTTCTTAAATTCGACGAGCTTTTCCGCGTCCTGTTGGTAATCGGTGCCGATGCAGTCGTTGAGCAGCTCGCAAAGTTCGGGGTTGCTCTGGACGAGCCATCTGCGGTAAGCGATACCGTTGGTGACGTTGGTGAACTTCTCGGGCGTGTAGTCGTAGAAGTCCTTGAAGATGCTCTCCTTGATAATGTCGCTGTGCAGCTCGGATACACCGTTCACGCTGTGGCTGCCCATCACGCACAAGTTCGCCATGCGCACGGTGTGATTGCACAGAACGGACATCCGCGCGATCTTGTTCCATTCCCCGGGATAGCGATTCCAAAGCTCGTCGCAGAAGCGGCGGTTGATCTCCTTGAGAATGCCGTAGATACGCGGCAGGCGGCGCGCCACCAGATCTTCCGCCCACGTTTCAAGCGCCTCCGCAAGAACAGTGTGGTTGGTGTAGGCGCAGGTCGCCGTGGTGATATTCCAAGCCGTTTCCCAATCGAAGTAGTTCTCATCGACGAGGATGCGCATGAGCTCGGGAATGGCGAGCGCGGGGTGCGTGTCGTTGATATGGATCGCCGCCATCTGCGGAAGCAGCGCGAGCGAACCGTAGCGGCGCTTGTGATCGGAAATAATGTTTTGCAGCGAGGCGGAGACGAGGAAATACTGCTGTTTGAGGCGCAGCGACTTGCCTTCGTAGTGGTTGTCGGAGGGATAAAGCACCTTGGAGATGAGCTCCGCTTCGCTCTCCTCGCGCATGACCTCGTCATAATTGCCCTGCGAAAAGAGCTTCATGTCGAAGTTCTGCACGGCGCGCGAACGCCACAGGCGCAGCACGCTCACCGCGTCGGAATCGGAGCCCGACACCATCATGTCGTACGCGATCGCCTCCACTTCCTTTGCGTTGTGGTACACCGCCTCCATGCCGTGATCTGTCCAGCGTTCCTCCAGCTGACCGTCAAAGCGCACGATAAACTGGCGGTCGGTGCGCTGCATCAGCCACACTTCGCCGCCCGGAAGCCAGACGTCGGGAAGTTCGATCTGCCAGCCGTCCACGATCTTCTGCTTGAAGAGCCCGTACTGATAGCAGATGGAAAAGCCCATTGCGGGATAGTTCTGCGTTGCAAGCCCATCGAGGAAGCAGGCGGCAAGTCTGCCAAGTCCCCCGTTTCCAAGACCAGCGTCCGGTTCCTCCTCGTACAGATCTTCGAGGGAGACCTTATAATTTTTCAGCGCCCCCTCTACCGCCTTTTCAATGCCGAGGTTGTAGACGCTGTTTTTCAGCGACCTGCCCATGAGAAATTCCATGCAAAGATAGTACACGCGCTTGGCGCGCTTCTCCTTGACGGAACGATAGTACTTCTGTCTCTTTTCGAGCATGAGGTCGCGGACGCTCATGACGACCGCCTTGTAGATCTGTTCCCGCGTCGCTTCAGCGGGGCTCACGCCAAAGTAGCGCGTGAGCTTTCCGCCGATCAATTGTTGTGCTTCCTGTTCGGTTAATTTTTCCATGTTGACGTATGTTGCTCCTGAATATGTTACGACAATGTTGTGGCTTATTTGAGCATCCCCAAATACAGCCCTTCATAGTATTTGGCGGAAGTCGACCAGGTGAAGTCGGTCGTCATCGCCTTATGGACAAGTTTTGCCCATTCCTCTTTGTTTTGATACACGCCGATCGCCTCGCCGATGACGTAGAGCATATCGTACGCGTTGTAGTCGCGGAAGGTAAATCCGTTTCCGCCTGCGCCGTAAGGCGTGATGCTGTCGCGCAGCCCCCCCGTTTCGCGCACGATGGCGACCGTGCCGTAGCGGGATGCGATCATCTGCGAGAGTCCGCAAGGTTCGCTCTTGGAAGGCATGAGGAAGATGTCCGCGCCCGAGTAGATCTTTCGGGACAGATCGGAGTTGAAGGAAATGATGGAGACCACCTTTCCCTGATAGCGGCGCGCGAGATCGGAGAAGTAGTTCTCATACTGCGAGTCGCCCGTGCCGAGCAGGATGAACTGCACGTCCTGGCGCAGCACCTGTTCGATGACTTCCTTGACAAGATCGAGGCCCTTATGCGAGACGAGGCGGGTGATCATGGCGATGATGGGCGTATCCGCCTTCACGGGGAGGTTGAGCATACGCTGCAACTCCTCTTTGCACACCGCCTTGGGTGCAACGTCCTCCGCGCTGTAATTTGCAAACAGCGCCTTATCCGTTGCGGGATTGTAGTAGTCGGGATCGATGCCGTTAAGAATGCCGCACAGCTTAAATTCGTTGCGGCGAATGATTCCGTCCAGCCCGTGCGAATAGTACGGATCCTTGATCTCCCCTGCATACGTGGGGCTCACCGTGGAGAAGCGTTCGCAGCACTCGATCGCGCCCTTCATGAGGTTGATGCAGTGATCGTACTCCACGAGGTAGCGGTAGCGATTGGAGATGCCGAACAGATCTTCGAGAATGTCGAGGGAATACTGCCCCTGATATTCTATGTTGTGAATGGTGAAAACTGCGCGTATGAACTGATATTCGGGGCGGAAGCAGTAAATCGTCTTGAGATAGATGGCTGCAAGCGCCGCCTGCCAGTCGTGGCAATGCAGAACGTCGGGATAGAAGTTGAGGAAGGAGAGGATCTCCATGACGCTGCGGCAGAAGAAGGCGAAACGCTCGCCGTCGTCGTAGTAGCCGTAGCAGCCTGGGCGCTTGAAGTAGTACTCGTTGTCCACGAAGTAGAAGGTCACGTTATTGGCAACATATTCGAAGATGCCGCAGTACTGGTTGCGCCAGGAGAGCGGAACAAAGATGTTGCCGATAAAGCGGAAGTCCTTTCTGTACTCCTTCTTGATGTCCTGATAGAGCGGCAGGATGACGCGCACGTCGTACCTGTCGTCCTTTGCGATCGCCTTGGAGAGCGAGCCGATGACTTCCGCAAGTCCGCCCGTTGCGATGAATGGCGCGGCTTCAGACGCCACGAACAGGAATTTCTTCTTGGGCACGACGACGATCTCTGCGGGCGCCTCTTCCTTGGGCATGGGCGCGGGCGTTTCAACGATCTCGACTTCGGGAGCCTTGACCTCTTCCACGGGTGCCTCTACCTTGGGCGCAGCCTTCTTGACGGGCGCCTTCTTTGCGGGAGCCTTGGGCTTTGCAGCAGTCTTTTTCTCTTCGGGTTTCGTAGTTTTCGCAGTACTCATAATTGTCCTCCTTATCATTCACCCTTTACGCCAAGCGGCGTTCGATCAGAGCATTTTTCCCTTTGCAATGAAGTACGGCAGCTCGGCGCAGCCTGCAAGATGACGTCTGTCGCGAATGACGACGTTCTTATCCGTAATGACGCTGTCGAGCGTAACGCCCGAGCCGATGACGGTATCCTGCATGATGATGGAATTTTTGATGACCGTCCCCTTTCCGACCTTTACGCCGCGGAAGAGGATGCAGTTCTCCACCGTGCCCTCGATGATGCAGCCGTCGGAGATGAGCGAATTTTTGACGAGCGCGCCGTCGAGATACTTGGAGGGAGCGCTGTCACGCACCTTGGTGTAAATGTCGCGCGCGCCGAAGAGCTGATCGCGTACGTTCTTGTCGAGCAATTCCATGCTGTGTTCATAGTATTTCGCAAGCGAATCGATGCCCGCGTAGTAGCCCTTGAACTCATAGCCGTAGATGCGCAGCGAATCGACGTTCTTGGAGAGCACGTCCTTGCCAAAGCTGGAAAGTCCGCGCGCCGTTGCGTCGTGGATAATGTTGAGCAGGAATTCGCGGCTCATCACCATCACGTTGATATACAGCTTGCACTTGCCCTTGACGGCGGGGCTGATCTTCACCCCCTTGAGTCTGCCCGTCTCATCGGGATCGAGCACCATGTAGTAGGAGGATTTTACCCCCTCTGCTTCCTTCCACACCATCGTGATGTCTGCGTGCGTCGCCTCGTGCTGCTTGATGATATCCGAGATATCCATGCGCGCGATGCCGTCGCAATCGGAGATGACGACGTACTCCTCGTTTCTGTGATCGAGGAAGCCCGTGAGCCCCTTGAGCGCTTCGAGGCGGTTGGTGTAGGGCGCATCCGACTCGTCCGAATAGGGAGGCAGCAGGATGATGCCGCCATCCTTTCTCGCAAGATCCCAATCCTTGCCGCTTCCCAGATGGTCGAGCAGGGACTGATAGTTGTACTTGGTCACGATGCCCACGGTGGTGATGCCGGAGTTGACCATGTTGGAGAGCGCAAAGTCGATGAGGCGATACCTTCCCCCGAACGGGATGGAAGCCATCGTTCTGTGACGGGAAAGTTCAGGAACGTTTTCGTCGTGAATGTTGGAAAAGATGACGCCAACTGCAGAATTAGTCATTTTGGTTATTCCCCCTTGTAGTCCTTATCAATGATCACGCCGCCCGCGACGTCTGCCGAGACCGTGATATTCCTGCCGAGCACCGCGATGCCGGAGCCCGCCTCCTTGCTCTCGCCCACTTTGGTGTCTGCCTCCACGGTGACGTTTTCATCGAGAATGGAGTAATCGACGACGGCGCCCTTCTTGATGACGCAGCCCGCCATGATGACGCTGTCTTTGACGGTGGCCCCCTCTTCGACGACGACGTTGGACGCGATCACGGAGTGCGTGACGGTGCCCTCGATCTCGCTGCCCAGCGCGATCATGGAGTCCTCCACCTTCGCCTTGTCGCCGATATATTCGGGCGGGGCGAGCGGATTGCGCGAATGGATCTTCCAATCGGGATCTGCAACGTCGAACGCGGGTTCTGCGCCCAACAGATCCATGTTGGATTCCCACAGCGAGGAGATGGTGCCGACGTCCTTCCAGTAGCCGCTGAAGCGGTAGGAGAACATCTTCTCGCCCGCATTCAGCATGGCGGGAAGCACGTCCTTGCCGAAGTCCTTGCTCGAATCGGGGTTGGCTTCGTCCGCCTCGAGATAGGCGAACAGCTTCTTCGCGGTGAAGATATAGATGCCCATGGAAGCGAGCGTGCTCTTGGGCTGCTTGGGTTTTTCTTCAAATTCGTAGATGGAGCCGTCCTCGCGGGTGTTGAGGATACCAAAGCGCGACGCCTCTTTGAGCGGAACTTCGATCGCGGCGATCGTGCAGTCCGCGCCCGTCGCCTTGTGCGCGCGCAGCATTTCGGCATAATTCATCTTATAGATGTGGTCGCCCGAGAGGATGAGCACGTAGTCGGGATTGTACTTCTGCATGAAGTTGCGGTTCTGGTAGATGGCGTTTGCCGTGCCCTCGTACCAGGAGGACTTCTTCTTCGCCTGATAGGGCGAGAGGATATGTACGCCGCCGAAGGCGCGGTCGAGATCCCAAGGCTGTCCGTTCCCGATGTACTCGT
>CALVTZ010000044.1 GCA_944363255.1 uncultured Clostridia bacterium | reverse complement strand
AGGCGACCCAGCACTACAAGCAGCTCGTCGCCGTCAAGTTCGGCGAGATGGTGTACGACGGCCAGTGGTTCACCCCCCTGCGCGAGGCGCTCTCCGCCTTCGTTGCCAAGACGCAGGAGACGGTCACGGGCGACGTGAAGCTGCGCATCTACAAGGGCAATATCTCCTCCGCGGGCATGACTTCGCCCTACTCGCTGTACAGCGAAAATATCGCCACCTTCGACGATGACGGCGGCGCATATTCGCAGAAGGATTCGGAGGGCTTCATCAACCTCTTCGGTCTGCCCATCAAGGTCAAGGCATTGCTCGAACAAAAGAAGCTCAAGTAAATGATCAACGTATTCATCGACGGAAGGGCGGGCACCACGGGGCTGGGCATCGAAGCGCGCCTTGCAGGGCGCGACGATGTGCGCCTTATCACCCTTCCCGAACAGCTTAGAAAGGACGCTTCCGCGCGTGCGGAGGCGCTGAACGAGAGTGACGTCGCCTTCCTGTGCCTGCCCGACGACGCGGCACGGGAGGCGGTTTCCCTTGTAAAAAGTAAAAAAACCGTCGTCATCGACGCGTCCACGGCGCACCGCACCGCAGCGGGCTGGGCGTACGGCTTTGCCGAGCTCTCCAAGGCGCACCGCGCCGCCATTGCGGGGGGCAAGCGCATCGCAAACCCCGGCTGTTATGCGAGCGGCTTCATCTCCCTCGTCTATCCCCTCGTGAAGGGGGGCATCGCAGCGGCGGACTATCCCTTCACGTGCCACGCCGTAAGCGGCTATTCGGGCGCGGGGAAGAAGGGTATCGAGCAGTACGAGGCGCAGGACAGGGAGCCTTCGCTCTCCTCGCCCCGCCTGTATGCGCTCACGCAGCAGCACAAGCACCTGCCCGAAATGCAGAAGGAGTGCGCGCTCGCCTTTGCGCCCGTGTTCGATCCGTATATCTGCGACTTTAAGTGCGGCATGACGGTAACCGTCCCGCTCTTTCCCCGCCTACTCAACAAGAGGGTGGGCGTGCAGGACTTGCAGCAGCACTTCTCCGCCTGGTACGAGGGGGCGCATTTCGTGCGCCTTGCGCAGGAAGAGGGGTTCCTCGCCGCAAACACGCTCGCGGGCACCAACTTCCTCGAGATCATCATCACGGGCAACGAGGAGCGCATCTTGCTCACCGCCCGTTTGGATAATTTGGGAAAAGGTGCGTCGGGCGCCGCAGTTCAGAACATGAATATCGCGTTAGGACTTGACGAACGGCTTGGACTGTGATATAATCGAAAGGATAGGCAAATAGTTTATGTTCACACAAATCGAAGGAGGGGTGTGTGCGCCCCTGGGATTCCGCGCGAACGGCGTTCACTGCGGCATCCGCAAAAATAAGACCAAGCGCGACTTGGCGCTCATTCTGGCGGACGTGCGCTGCGCGGCTGCCTGCGTGTATACCACCACCCTTGTCAAGGGCGCGCCCATTCTCGTCACCAAAGAACACGTGCAGGACGGCTACGCACAGGCCGTCATCGTAAACAGCGGCAACGCGAACACCTGCAATGCAGACGGGGTGGAGATCGCAGAGAAGATGTGCTTCCTCGTCGAGCAAAAGACGGGCATTCCCGCCTCCGACGTCTTGGTGGCGTCCACGGGCGTCATCGGGCAGCCGCTCTCCCTCGAACCCATCGCGGGCGGCATGAACGCGCTGGCGGCGGGGCTTGGAAACGGCGCTGCAAACAGCGCGGCTGCGGCGGAAGCCATCATGACGACGGACACCTACAAGAAGGAGATCGCCATCTCCTTCGACCTCGGCGGCAAGCAGTGCAAGATGGGTGCCATCGCAAAGGGCGTCGGCATGATCAACCCCAACATGGCAACCCTTCTCATGTTCGTGACGACGGACGTTGCCATCTCGCCCGCCATGCTCCAAAAGGCGCTCTCGCAGGATGTTCGCAGTTCCCTGAATATGCTCTCCGTGGACGGCGACACCTCCACCAACGATACATTCTGCGTGCTTGCAAGCGGCAAGGCGGGCAACAAGTGCATCGAGCGGGAGGGGAAGGCGTTTTCCACCTTCAAGAAGGCGCTGCACGCGGTCACAAGTGCCATGTGCCGTCTGCTCGCCCGCGACGGCGAGGGGGCAACGCGCCTCATCGAGTGCAAAGTGCGCGGCGCGAACACCTTGAAGGACGCGCGCATCGCGGCAAAGGCGGTCGTCAATTCCAGCCTGCTCAAAGCCGCCATCTTCGGGGCGGACGCAAATTGGGGCAGAGTGCTGTGCGCGCTCGGCTATTCGGGCGCAAAGCTCGATCCCGACACCATCGACGTGAACTTCCGCTCCAGGGCGGGCATCCTGCCCGTGTGCAAGGCGGGCAAGGGCATCTATTTTTCAGAGGACTTTGCAAAGGTCGTCCTCTCGGAAGAGGAGATCGATATCGACATCACCGTGGGCGAGGGCAAGTTCGAGGCGACGGCGTGGGGATGCGATCTCACCTATGACTATGTAAAAATCAACGGAGATTACAGAACGTGACGGATAAGCAGAAGCAGGCAGAGTTCATCTTAGAGGCGATGCCTTACATCGAAAAGTATCAGAATAAGATCCTCGTCATCAAATATGGCGGGAACGCGATGCTCGGCGATGAATTCAAGCAGTCGGTTATGCGCGATCTTACGCTGTTGCGCTTCATCGGCATCAAGGTCGTCCTCGTGCACGGGGGCGGGCCTGAGATCTCGCAGACGCTCAAGCGCATGGGCATTGAGAGCCGCTTCGTGCGCGGGCTGCGCTATACGGACGCAGAGACGGCGGAAGTCGTGCGCATGGTGCTCGCAGGCAAGGTGAACAAGGAGCTCGTGCACATGCTGGGCGCGCTGGGCGCAAAGGCAGTGGGGCTTTCGGGCATGGACGGCGAGATGCTGCTGTGCAGTAAGGAGAGCGAAGAGCTGGGCTTCGTGGGCAAGATCGAGGCGGTGAATACGCAGCTCATCACCACCTGTCTCGACGCGGGCTACCTGCCCGTCATCTCCACCGTGGGCTTCGACCACGAGGGCAATATTTATAACGTGAATGCAGATACCGCCGCTTCCGCCATCGCAGGCGCGCTTGGGGCGGAGAGTCTCATTCTCATGACGGACATCCGCGGGCTGCTTCGCGACTGCAACGACGAGGAGAGCCTCATCAAAAAGGTGTTCGTATCCGACATTCCCTCCCTCATCAAAGAGGGTATTATCTCGGGCGGCATGATCCCCAAGATCAACTGCTGCAAAGAGGCGATCCGCCGCGGTGTGGGCAGGGTCTTTATTACCGATGGCAGGGTGAAACATTCCATTTTGCTCGAATTGCTCTCCGACGAGGGCTCTGGAACGATGTTTGTAAAAGGTGACTGACGGTCACCTTTTTTGTAAGGATACAGGCAAAGGAGCTTGGTTATGAATTTTGAAGAGATCCGCACGCTGGATTCGGCTTACGGCGCGGAGACGTTCTCCCGCTTCCCCGTCGCCTTTGAAAGCGGCAAGGGGGCAACGCTCACCGATACGGAGGGCAAGCAGTATATCGACTTCGGCGCGGGCATTGCCGTGAATATCTTCGGCGTGAACGACGAGGAATGGAAGGCAGCTGTCATCGAGCAGCTCGGCAAGATCCAGCACGCCAGCAATCTCTACTACTGCGAACCGCAGGCAAAGCTCATGGAGCTGCTGTGCGCGCGCACGGGCGCGAGAAGGGTGTTCTTCGCCAATTCGGGCGCGGAGGCAAACGAGTGCGCCTTCAAGGCGGCGCGCAAGTACTCCGTCATGAAGTACGGCGAGGGGCGCAGCAAGATCGTCTCCCTCAAGGGCAGCTTCCACGGCAGAACGCTGTTCACGCTCACGGCGACGGGGCAGGACGCCTTCCATAAATACTTCGCGCCCTTCGTCCCCGATATGGACTACGCGGAGGCGAATATGCAGGATATCTCCCGCGTGGCGGACGCGCGCACCTGCGCCGTCATCATCGAATGCGTGCAGGGGGAGAGCGGCGTGAGTGCGCTCGACAAGAACTTTGTCAAGGCGCTGGAAAGCTACTGCAAGGAGCGCGATATTTTGCTCATCTGCGACGAGGTGCAAACGGGCAACGGCAGAACGGGCACGCTGTACGCCTACGAGCAGTACGGCGTTCAGCCCGATCTCGTGACGACGGCAAAGGGCATCGCGGGCGGACTTCCGCTGGGCGCCTGCCTCTTCTTCCACAAGACGGAGCACGTCTTTTCGCCGGGCGATCACGGCACGACGTTCGGCGGAAACCCCGTGTGCTGCGCGGGCGCGGTGAACGTCATCTCCCGCCTGACGGAGGACTTCCTCCTGGAAGTGAAGGGCAAGAGCGAATATCTGCGCGCAAAGCTGAGTAAGCTCAACGGCGTGAAGGCGGTAACGGGCTTGGGCATGATGATTGGGCTGGAGTGCGACCTTCCCGCCAAAGAGGTGGCTGCGCGCTGCCTCGAACGGGGGCTGTTGGTGCTCTCCGCGCATGAGCGCGTGCGCCTCGTTCCGCCCCTCACCATCACCAAAGCAGAAATGGACGAAGGAATTTCCATCTTAAGAGAGGTACTTGACAGATGAAACACTTATTAAAACTTGGCGATCTTTCACGGGAGGAGATCCTCTCCATCCTCAACCTTGCCGATCAGCTCAAATACGAGCGCAAGAACGGCATCGCAACCGACTATCTCAAGGGCAAGAAGCTGGGCATGATCTTTGAAAAGGCTTCCACCCGCACGCGCATTTCCTTTGAAGTGGGCATGACGGAGCTGGGCGGAACGGCGCTCTTCCTCTCCAATCGCGACCTGCAGATCGGGCGCGGGGAACCCGTGGAGGACACGGCGCGCGTGCTCTCCCGCTTCCTCGACGGCGTGATGATCCGCACGTTTGCCCAAAAGGAGGTGGAGGACTTTGCAAAGTACGGCTCCATCCCCGTCATCAACGGACTCACCGACTACTGCCATCCCTGCCAGGTGCTCGCCGACCTCATGACCATTCGCGAGCGCAAGGGCTCCTTCAAGGGGCTGAAGATGTGCTTTGTGGGCGACGGCAACAACATGGCGAACTCCCTCATGGTGGGCGCGATCAAGATGGGGATGTCCTTTGCGATCGCCTGCCCCAAGGGGTATGAGCCGGACGCAGACCTCATCGCCTGGGCGAAGGAGAACGGCGACTTCTTCATGTCGGAGGACGTGCTCGCCGCCGCAAAGGACGCGGACGTCATCTACACGGACGTGTGGGCGTCCATGGGGCAGGAGGAGGAGAAGGCAAAGCGCGAAAAGGCGTTCGCGGGCTTCCAGGTAAACGACGCGGTGATGAACGCCGCCAAGAAGGACGCGATGGTGCTGCATTGCCTGCCCGCGCACCGCGGCGAGGAGATCACGGCAGAGGTGTTCGAAGCGCACGCCGATGAGATCTTCGACGAGGCGGAAAACCGTCTGCACGCGCAAAAGGCTGTCATGTGCAAGCTGATGAAGTAAAAGAGGATACGAATGGATAAAAAAGTTTACGTAACGCTTGAAAACGGCAAGGTGTTCGAGGGCTACTCCTTCGGCGCGGAGCGCGACGTGGTGGGCGAACTCGTGTTCACCACGGGCATGACGGGGTACATGGAGACGCTCACAGACCCCAGCTACTACGGGCAGATCGTCACGCAGACCTTCCCGCTCATCGGCAACTACGGCGTCATCCACGCAGACCGCGAGAGCGCCAAGAGCTGGGTAACGGGATATATCGTGCGCGAGAAGTGCGACGTGCCCAGCAACTTCCGCTGCGAGGGCAAGATCGAGGACTTCCTCAAAGAACAGGACATTCCCGCCGTGTACGGCATCGACACGCGCGAGCTCACCAAGATCGTGCGCGAGGCGGGCGTCATGCCCGCAGCCATCACCTTCCGCCCCCTCAAGGATCTCTCCGAGCTGAAGAAGTACCGCGTGACGGGCGCCGTGCGCGCCGTTTCGGGCACGCAGCGCAAGGAATTGGGGGACAAGACGGGCAAGCGCGTCGTGCTGTATGACTTCGGCGCGAAGGACAATATCGTGCGCGAGCTCGTCCAGCGCGGCTGCCACGTCATCGAAGTGCCCGCCTACACCACGGCGGAGGAGGCGCTCGCCCTTCAGCCGGACGGCATCATGCTCACCAACGGCCCCGGCGATCCCGCAGAGAACACGGAGATCATCGCAGAGATCAAAAAGTTCGCGGGCAAAGTGCCCGTGTTCGGCATCTGCCTTGGACACCAGCTCTTCGCGCTCGCGATGGGGGGCAGCACGCGCAAGATGAAGTACGGGCACCGCGGCGCAAACCAGCCCGTGAAGAACCTTGCAACGGGCAAGGTATTCATCTCCTCGCAAAACCACGGCTACGAAGTGGTGAGCGAATCGCTTGCGGGCGTGGGGGAACTCACCTTCATCAACGCAAACGACGGCACTTGCGAGGGCGTGAGCTATCCCAAGATGAACGCCTTCACCGTGCAATTCCACCCCGAGGCGTGTGCAGGCCCGCACGACGCAAACTACCTCTTCGACGATTTTGTTGCCGCTATGAATAAGGAGAAGTGTAATGCCTAAGAAGAGCGATATTAAAAAAGTACTTGTCATCGGTTCCGGCCCCATCGTCATCGGTCAGGCGGCGGAATTCGACTATGCGGGCGCGCAGGCGTGCCGCGTCTTAAAGGACGCAGGCGTCAACGTCGTTCTGTGCAACTCCAACCCCGCAACCATCATGACGGATAAGATGCTTGCAGACGAGATCTACCTCGAACCGCTCACCGAGGACAGCTTGAAGCGCATCATCATCAAGGAGCGTCCCGACTCCCTGCTCGCCTCGCTGGGCGGACAGACGGGGCTTACGATGGGCTGCAAGCTCGCAAAGGACGGCTTCCTCGACGAATGGGGGGTAAAGCTCATCGGCACCAAGCTGGACGCCATCGACAGGGCGGAGGATCGCGAACTCTTCAAGGAGACGATGGAAAAGATCCATCAGCCTGTCGTTCCCTCCGACATTGCCTACACGGTGGAGGAGTGCGTTGCCATTGCAGATAAGCTGGGCTATCCCGTCATCGTGCGCCCCGCCTTCACGCTGGGCGGCGCGGGCGGCGGCGTTGCAAGGGACGAGGAGGAACTGCGCCTCATCTCCCACAACGGGCTCATGCTCTCGCCCATCACGCAGGTGCTCATCGAAAAGTACATCGGCGGCTGGAAGGAGATCGAGTTCGAAGTGCTGCGCGACAGCGCGGGCAACGTGCTCACCGTCTGCTCCATGGAAAACTTCGATCCCGTGGGCGTACATACGGGGGATTCCATCGTCATCGCGCCCGCCGTCACCCTCTCGGACAAGGAATATCAGATGCTGCGCACGGCTGCGCTCGACATCATCACGGAGCTGGGCATCGAGGGCGGCTGCAACTGCCAATTCGCGCTGCACCCCGATAGCTTTGAGTACGCCGTCATCGAAGTCAATCCCCGCGTCTCCCGTTCCTCCGCGCTTGCAAGTAAGGCAACGGGGTATCCCATCGCAAAGGTGACGACGAAGATCGCGCTCGGCTACACTCTCGACGAGATCAAAAATGACGTAACCGGTAAAACGTATGCGTGTTTTGAGCCCACGCTCGACTATGTCGTCGTCAAACTTCCCAAGTGGCCGTTCGATAAATTCCTGTATGCGGGCAGGGAGCTTGGCTCGCGCATGAAGGCGACGGGGGAGGTGATGGCGATCGCGCCCACCTTCGAACAGGCGATGATGAAGGCGGTGCGCGGGGCGGAGATCTCGCTCTCCACGCTCAACCATCCCAAGTTCACGCCCATGACGCGCGAACAGCTTTTGGGCGAACTTCCCAAGACGACGGACGAGCGGCTGTTCGCGGTGTTTGCCGCGCTCAAGGCGGGCATCACGGCGGACGAGATCTTTGCGATCACCAAGATCGACCGCTGGTTCCTTGCAAAGCTGAAAAACCTTGTCGACTTCGAGGCGGAGATCGCGGGCAAGAAGCTCACGCGCGCCCTCTATCTCAAGGGCAAGAAGTTGGGCTATCCCGATAAAGACCTTGCCGCCATCAGCGGCAACCCGCTGCCCGCGCACAGGCGCGCCTGCTTCAAGATGGTCGATACCTGCGCGGCGGAGTTCGCGGCGCAGACGCCTTACTTCTATTCCACCTTCGACGAGCTTGAACACGACGAGGCGAAGCCCTTCGTTGCAAAGAGCAAGAAAAAGCGCGTCATCGTCATCGGCTCAGGGCCCATTCGCATCGGGCAGGGCATCGAGTTCGACTACTCCTCCGTGCACTGCGTGTGGACGCTCAAGGAGCTGGGTTACGAAGTCGTCATCATCAACAACAACCCCGAGACGGTCTCCACCGACTTCGACACGGCGGACAGGCTGTACTTTGAGTCGCTCACGCCCGAGGACGTGCAAAACGTCATCGATGTGGAAAAGCCGTACGGCGTCGTCATCACCTTCGGCGGACAGACGGCGATCAAGCTGTGCAGCTACCTCGACAAGAAGGGCGTGCGCATTCTGGGCACGAGCGCAGACTCCGTAGACATGGCGGAAGATCGCGAACGCTTCGACGAGCTCTTGGAGCAGTTCGGCTTTGCCCGTCCCAAGGGGCTCACCGTCATGACCAAGGAAGAGGCAATCAAGGCGGCAGAGACGCTGGGCTATCCCGTGCTGCTGCGCCCCTCGTACGTCATCGGCGGGCAGAACATGACCATCGCCTTCACGGAGAACGACATCTCCCGCTATATGGACGTCATCCTCGCCCAGCACATTGAAAACCCCGTGCTGTGCGACAAGTACCTCATGGGCAGCGAGCTGGAAGTGGACGCCATTTCCGACGGGGTGGACGTGCTCATCCCCGGCATCATGCAGCACATCGAGCGCGCGGGCGTGCACTCGGGCGACTCCATCGCCGTGTACCCGCCTTACCACCTCAGCGACGCCATGCTCAAGAAGATCGTGGAAGTCTCCACGCAGCTCGCGCTCTCCCTCAAGACGAAGGGGCTCATCAACATTCAGTACCTCATCTATCAGAACAGGCTGTATGTCATCGAAGTCAACCCGCGCGCGTCGCGCACCATCCCGTATATCTCCAAGGTGACGGGCGTGCCCATGGTGGAGCTTGCCACCAAGATCATGGTGGGGGCAAAGCTGAAAAAGCTGGGCTTTGGCACGGGGCTGTATCCCAATTCGCCCTACGTCGCCGTGAAGGTGCCCGTGTTCAGCTTTGAAAAGCTCAACGACGTCAACTCGCAGCTCGGCCCCGAGATGAAGTCGACGGGCGAAGTGCTGGGCATCGGCAAGACCATTGAGGAGGCGCTCTTCAAGGGGCTCGTCTCCGCGGGCTTCAAGATGTGCCATCCCACCAAGGAAAAGCCCGTTGGCGTGTACTTCACCGTAAACGATCAGGACAAGTTCGAGATCGTCTCCATCGCAAAGAAGTTCGCCGACCTCGGCTGTAACCTCTATGCGACGGCGGGCACCGCCAAAGTCATCTCCGATCTGGGCATCGACGTGACCGTAGTCGACAGGCTGAAGGCGACCAAGCAGGTCTCCAAGTTGATGGACGACGGCAAGATCGACTATATCATCTACACGGGCAAGACGGACGTGGATTCCATTGCGGACTATATCGAACTGCACCACCACGCCATTCTGCTCGGCATCACCGTGCTCACCTCGCTCGACACCGCAAACGCGCTGTGCGACATTATCGCAAGCAAGTTCACGGAGTACAACACCGAGCTCGTGGACATCAACGCGCTGCGCACGAAAAAGACGGAGCTCTCCTTCGTCAAGATGCAGTCCTGCGGCAACGACTATATCTACTTCGAGGACATGGAGGGCAAGATCACCTGTCCCGAATCGCTCGCCATCAACTTCGTCGATCGTCACTACGGCATCGGGGGAGACGGCATCGTGCTCATCGGCAGCTCGGACGTGGCGGACGCGAAGAT
>CALVTZ010000043.1 GCA_944363255.1 uncultured Clostridia bacterium | reverse complement strand
CGATCACGCCGTGCGCCTTCTCCTCGGGGGAGACGCGGGCGATCTTATAGTATGCGCCGCGCAGCTTGAAGGAGCCCGTCTTTTGCAGATTTTCCGTCTTGAGATAGATCTGCGTGTCCGTCTCCAGCTTCTCCGCGCGGATGACGCTCGTCTTGTAGATGGCGGACTCGAGCACCGCCTGTGCGTCCAATACCTTTTCAATGGTGAGCATAGTTACCCCCAAACGGGAATTTTGCTCTATTATACGCCCTGCCCGCGCAGATGTCAAATATTCCGAGCGTCTTTCGCGCGCCGCAGCCTTGCGAAAAGCAAAAAAGGGGGCTTGCGCCCCCGTTCCAACGCTTACGCCCCCGTTCAGACTGTGGGAAGGTAGTTTTCAAAGATGATATTGTCGGCATACTGCCTTGCCCGCGCCTCCTCCTTGGGGGAGCGCACCGTCCAGGCAAGTTTGAGCCCTTCGAACTTCTCCGTCGCACGGTTGGGGTAGTCCGCCGCCGCGTAGCTGATGAAGTCGGGCTTGATGCGCCCGTTCATGCTCAGCTCGCGAATGACGCGCGCCTTGAACTTCCAAAAGAGGCTGCCGCCAAAGTCCGCCTTGGTCGTGTGCGCGCAGCCCAGGATGCCGCAGGGCACGTTGGGGCGCAGCTCCTTGAACAGCTTCACGTACTTGGGCACGAAGCTCTGGATGGCAAACGCGCCGCGGTAGCCCTTGAGCGCGTCTGCAAGCGCGGTGAGGAAGGCGCGCGCGTCCCGCTCGGGCACGTTTTTGATCTCGATGAGCAGCGGCACCTTGCCCCGCGTCTCCTCCAACAGATCGTAAAGGTGGGGGATGCGCTCCTCCGTTCCGTTCAGGCGCAGGCGGGAGAGTTCCTCCGCCGTGCAGTCGATGGCGCCCAGCCGCGCGCCCGTCATGCGCAGCAGCGTGTTGTCGTGAAAGAGCAGCAGTTCCCCGTCCGAGGAGAGGCGCACGTCCGTCTCAATGGGAAAGCCCTTTTGAATGGCGGCGCGAAAGGCTGCCATGCTGTTTTCGGGAATGGACTTGTCGTGCAGTCCGCGGTGGGCAATGGGAGCGCCCTGTAAAAACGTCATATCCATAGTTCGTATTATAGCATTTTGCGGGAATGATTGCAATAGCGGTTGCAAAAATTCCGTTTATTTATTATAATAGAGTTGTTTGGAGACAGAACATGGCAAAGCCCAATCAGAATTTACGCAATTTTTGTATCATCGCCCACATCGACCACGGCAAGAGCACCATTGCAGACCGCATCATGGAGCTCACGGGGCAGGTGAGCCAGCGCGACATGACCGAGCAGCTGCTCGACAGCATGGAGCTCGAACGCGAGCGCGGCATCACCATCAAGCTCACGCCCGTGCGTATGTACTACACCGCCCTCGACGGCAACGAGTATGAGTTCAACCTCATCGATACGCCGGGGCACGTGGACTTCACCTACGAAGTCAGCCGCTCGCTCGCAGCCTGCGAGGGGGCGCTCGTCGTCGTGGACGCGACGCAGGGGGTGGAGGCGCAGACGCTTGCAAACGTCTATCTCGCGCTGGAAAACAACCTCGAGCTCGTGCCCGTCATCAACAAGATCGACCTCGCCTCCGCGCGCATCGAGGAGGCAAAGCAGGAGATCGAGGAGGTCATCGGGCTGGATACGGAGGGCTGCCCCTGCGTGTCCGCCAAGGAGGGCACGAACATTCGCGACATTCTGGAGGCGGTCGTGCGCTGCGTTCCTCCGCCCGAAGGGGATACGGAGGCGCCCCTGCGCGCGCTCATCTTCGACAGCTACTACGACAACTACAAGGGCGTCATCCTCTTCGTGCGCATCAAGGACGGCGGCGTAAAGGTGGGGGACAAGATCAAGACCTTCCTCTCCGACCGCACGTATGAAGTGACGGAGGTGGGGGCGTTCGCGCCGGGCTTGCAGCCCAAGGCAGCGCTCATGGCGGGGGAAGTGGGCTACATCGCCGCCAGCATCAAGTCCATCGAGGACGTGGAAGTGGGCGACACGGTGACGGGGGCAGAGCGCCCCGCAAGCGCGCCGCTGCCGGGCTATAAAAAGGTGCAGCCCGTCGTCTTTTGCGGCATCTATCCGCTGGACGGCAGCAAGTTCCTCGACCTCAAAGAGGCGATCTTAAAGCTCAAACTCAACGACGCCGCGCTCACCTTCGAGCCAGATAACTCCGTCGCGCTCGGCTTCGGCTTCCGCTGCGGCTTTTTGGGACTCCTGCACATGGAGATCATCCAGCAGCGCATCGAGCGGGAGTTCAACCTCGACATCATCACGACGGCGCCCTCCGTCTCCTATCTCGTGCACAAGACGAACGGCGAGGTGTTCCATGTGGACAACCCCTCGCACCTGCCGCCCGCCGCGGAGATCGAGTACATGGAGGAGCCCATCGTCAAGGCGGAGATCTATTCCCCGCCCGAATACGTCGGCGCCATCATGGAGCTGTGCCAGGACAAGCGGGGCGTGTACAAGAACATGACCTATCTCGACGCCCGCCGCGTGCGCCTCGACTACTCCCTTCCCCTCAACGAGATCGTGTACGACTTCTTCGACGAACTCAAATCGCGCACCAAGGGGTATGCGAGCTTCGACTATGAGATCGCGGGTTACGAGCGCAGCAAGCTCGTGAAGCTGGACATTCTACTAAACGGCGAAGTGTGCGACGCGCTCTCCATCATCGTGCACGAGGACCACGCCTATAAGCGGGGCAGAACGCTTGCGGAGAACTTGAAGGACGCCATTCCCCGCCAGCTCTTTGAGATCCCCATTCAGGCGGCGGTGGGGGGCAAGGTCATCGCCCGCGAGACGGTGAAGGCGGTGCGAAAGGACGTGCTCGCCAAGTGCTACGGCGGCGACATCACCCGCAAGAAGAAGCTGCTCGAAAAGCAGAAAGAGGGCAAAAAGCGTATGCGCCAGGTGGGTACCGTGGAGGTGCCCAGCGAGGTGTTCATGCAGATCCTGAAAACGAACAAGGACAAGTAACGGGCATACCATGTACGAGGTTCGACGCGCAAATGCGGGGGATATCCCCGCCATGCTGGGGGTGTATCGCCCCTATGCGGAGGAGACGACCATCTCCTTTGAATACGGCGCGCCCACGCTCGCTTGCTTTACGCAGCGCATTTTGTCCCTGCTCGAAAACTACCCCGTGTACGTGTGCGAGCTGCAGGGGCGGGTGTGCGCCTTCGCCTACGCCGCGCCCGCCTTTGAACGCAGGGCGTACGCGTGGTGTCTCGACCTCTCCGTGTACGTGCAGCAGGGCTTGCACGGGCAGGGCATGGGCAGGGCGCTGGAAAATGCCGTCGCCCGCGACTGTACGCGGCTGGGCTATCGCAAACTGTACGCCCTCATCACCGAGGAGAACGGGGCGAGCATCGCCTTTCACGAGGCGGCGGGCTACACCAAGGTCGCCTTTTTCCCTGAACAGGGGTACAAGCTGGGGCGGTGGCTGGGCGTATATTGGCTGGAAAAGCAACTCAACGATGGGACGTGCGCGGCGCGCTTCCCGCGCCTGTTGCACGAGGAGGGGATATGACGCTGTTCGAGCGCGTGTATGAATATGTCAAGCGCGTTCCGCGCGGCAAGGTGGTCACTTACGGACAGGTGGCGTTTGCCATCGGCGCGCCCCGCTGTGCAAGGCAGGTGGGCTGGGCGCTGCACGTCAACCCGCAGCCGGGCGTCATTCCCTGCCACCGCGTCGTCAATCGGGAGGGGCGGCTCGCGCCCGCCTTCGCCTTTGGCGGAACGGACGCACAGGCGCAGCTTCTCATGCAGGAGGGCGTCGTCGTGGAAAACGGCTATGTCGATCTTGCCGTCTATCAGTATCGGGAGGAATAATCATGGCAGGCATCTATCTGCACATTCCCTTTTGCAAACAAAAGTGCCGCTATTGCGACTTCGTGTCCTTTTGCAACCGCACGGACGTTGCCGAAGCGTACATGGCGTGCCTTCTCAAGGAGATCGAAATGCGCGGCAAGGAGCTCAAGGGCAAGACCTTTGACACCGTGTACTTCGGCGGGGGAACGCCCTCCGTCGTCGATCCCAACTATATCTACGCCGCCATGCGGCAGATCAAAAAGTACTTCACGCTCGCGCCCCGTCCCGAGGTCACCATCGAACTCAACCCGGGCACGGTGAACGAGAACAAGATCGCCATCTACAAGCGCGCGGGCATCAACCGCTTTTCCATCGGCTTGCAGACGGCGATCGACAGTCAGCTCGAAGAGCTCGGGCGCATCCACACGGCGCGCGAGTACCTGTACTGCACCTCCCTTCTGAAGGGGGAGAACTTCTCCACAGACGTGATGCTGGGCATCAAGGGGCAGAGCAAGGAGGACGTGAGAAAGACCATCGAGCTGGCGGCGGGGAGCGGGGCAAAGCACATCTCCATGTACGCGCTGCAGGCGGAGGACGGCACGCCCATCTACACCGACTATCTCAACGGCGAACTTCCCGATGAGGACGAGGTGGCAGAGCTGTACGACTACGGCAGGGCGCTGCTCGCGGAAAAGGGGTATGCGCGCTACGAAGTGAGCAACTTCTGCAAGAAGGGGCGGGAGAGCAGGCACAACCTCAACTATTGGAAGCGGGGGGAATACGTGGGCATGGGCGTTTCGGCAAGCTCCTTCTTCTCGGGCAGGCGGCTCATCAACACCACCGATCTCGACGAGTACATGAAGTGCATCCTCTCCGGCTTTTTCCCCGTCATCGACAGCACGGAAGTGCGCGAAGAGGACGCAAAATTTGAATACGTCATGCTGGGATTGCGCACGGTGTACGGCGTTTCGGCGCAGGAATACAGAAAGCAGTTTGCAAGCGACTGGAAAAAGGACTTTTCCGCCGCCTACCGCAAGACGCAGCACTTTTTGCTTGAAGAGGGGGACGTCACGCGCATCAAGGACGAGTATCTCTTCGTGCAAAATCAAATTTTAAGCGAATACGCAAAATAAAAAAACGGCGCTCACACGAGCGCCGTTTTGCTCCTTTTTACCAAAGCTCGATGGGATCGAAGCCGTACACCTGCACCACTTCAAACAGCGGGCTGCGCGCCATATCCCGCGCGACGACTACCTTCCCGCCGTTGCTGTCCGTGTCGAAGCCGCAGTTTTTCAGCGCCTGCCACACGATGTGCGCGCACTGCGTGTGCTTGGGATGCTCGCCCTGATCTTTCTTGGAGAGCACCCCCACGGTGAGCGAGTAGGGCACGCCCACCAGCGTCTCCTGCGCCTTGGCTGCAATTTGTGCGCGTTCCTCTTTGGAGACGTCTTTGAGGCGCAGCAGCATAAAGTTTGCCGTCGTCTGAAACCACGAGATACCGTCGGGGGTGATGAAGCTGTCCAAGCCGATGGCGACCGATTCGAGCAGATCCCCCCGCTCGTTGAGCACGAGGGCGGCGTGTCCGTGCCGCCAGCCAAAGGAGTGCGTCGCGCTGGAAACGAGCACGTCGCCCGCCTCCAGCGGGGCGATGGGAGCGCGGCCGTTGCGGTAAAACATTCTGTCCCGCTTGGTGACGGCGGAGACGCGCGTGTGGTGCGGTTCGCCCTGATAAAAGAAGGCGTCCTGATAGAGCTTGAGCGTGTCACCCTCCGCGCGCAGCGCGTCCACGGCGGGCTTGCCCAGCCCCGTCTGCAGGTACAAAAAGCGGTAGTCCTCCTCGGTGAGCGTCTGCTTTTGCACGACGGGGGAGAGCGCCTCTCGCGCATAGTCGGGCAGCACGCGCGCAGAAAATTCCACCATGTACTCCGCCACAAGATCGTAGCCCAGGAGGGCGGCGACCAGGGTGAGCAGCACGAGAAAGACGATGCAGATGCGGAATTTTCGTTTGTAGCGCGGTGCGATCACAGTTCATCTCCGTACTCTCGCTGGGAGAATACGGCGATATCATAGCACAATTTTCAAAAAATGTCAACGTTCACAGGGCGCGCCGCGCCAACACTTCGCCGCTCTTCGCGTCAAGCAGCAGCGCGTGCTCCCTGCCGTCCTCGCCCACGATGCCCACGTAGTAGTAGGGAATGTCGCGCAGGATGAGGCGCACGCGAAATTCGCCAAAGAAGCTGCCCTCCCGCGTCATGCGGTCAATGAGCGCCCTCTCCGCGTTCACGGCGGCGGAGAGCGCCTGTTTGCAGGTGAGCGTGTCCTTCCCCTTCACGGAGCGCAGCTGCACCTCGCGCTCCTCCTCGTCGCAGCGCAGCAGCAGGGTGACGCGCTCCTCGGGAAATTGCGTCACGCCCGCAGAGAAGAAGTAGTCGCCGCGCGCCCCGCGAAAGGTCATCTCGCCGCCCACGCCGCTCTCCTTGAGCTGCACGCTGTACTCGGCGGCGGGCAGTTCGCTCACCAGCGAGATCTCGATGAGCGCGCTCTTCGTGGCGGCAACGCCGTCCGAGCAGTAGGGGTATTCGCGGGTGACGCAGGAGAGGGTGAGGGAGAACTCCTCCGTCTGCGCCGTAAAGACGTCGCTGCGCACTTCGGAGAGGTGGGCGGAGTAGTCATAGCTGCCGCACGCGGAGAGGGCGGGAAGGGCGGCGGGAAGCAGCAGAAGGGTACAAAAAAATTTTTTCATGCTTTACCCTATGAAAAAGCGGGGGAATTCATGACTTTTTTCCCGCGAGAGGTTGCATTTTTTTTCGAGGTATGTTACAATATACGAAATATTCGGAATATACATAATATTTCGTTTGGTCGCTAAGCCCGCATCTGCGGGGAAAGAGAGCAAATCACCTCATTCATGAAGAAACTTATTCTTAAAACTGCGCTCATCACGCTCATCATCACGCTTATCCTCGCGGTTGCCGTGTTCGGGATCCTCTCCTTCAGCGCGCCCGCAGCGATGATGAACTTCACCGCGTCGCTCGGTATGGACACGATCAGCGCCGATTATGCTTTTCAGGAGTACGAACGTTCGGGCAGTCTCAGCCACCTTTCGCGCTCCTTTTTGGTTGCCGCCGAACACGGGCAAAACCGCAAGGCGGACGAGCGTTTCACCATTCTCTACGGCGAGGAGGGGAGCACGCGCAGGGAGGCATTTGCCACGTTCTGTGCGGAATACGTCGTCGATTCCTCCGATCTGCCTGCGGGCAGCGTGGCGGAATACAACTACCGCGGGTACCTGTGCGGTCAGGCGGCGGTCGTAAAATATCGCCTTGCCAAGACGGAGGAGGCGCGGCGCGCGGTGTGCGCGTTTGCCATTGCGGAAACGCCCAAAAATTTCCCCGCGGGCAATCCTGCGATCGCGCTCACGCTTGCCGTAGCCGAGGCAAAGGACGGCGTGTTCGGCGCTGTTCTGCTGGATGAGCTCGGCAGGGCAGGGTTCGAAAATAATCAAACGTATCAGAATATCGTGGACATTATTCAGACAATATTGGAGGAAATAAAATCATGAGCAGGATCGTAAAAGAAGGGCTTACGTTTGACGACGTACTCCTCATCCCCCAGGCGTCCGAGGTGCTGCCTTCCGGCGTAGATCTCAGGACGACGCTCACCAAGGAGATCAAACTCAACATTCCCATCATCTCCGCCGCCATGGATACGGTGACGGAGAACAGGCTTGCGATCGCCATGGCGCGCGAGGGCGGCATGGGCATCATTCACAAGAATATGTCCATTGAGCAGCAGGCAAAGGAAGTCGATCGCGTCAAGCGCTCCGAGCACGGCGTCATCACCGATCCCTTCTATCTTGAACCGGACAACCTCGTAAAGGACGCGGTCGCGCTCATGGAGCGCTATCGCATCAGCGGCGTGCCCATCACCAAAAACGGCAAGCTCGTGGGCATCCTCACCAACCGCGACCTGCGCTTTGAAACGAACTTCGATCAGCCCATCGAGAACGTGATGACGAAGGACAACCTCGTCACCGCGCCCGTGGGCACCTCGCTTGCAGACGCGCAGAAGATCTTGGGCAAGCACCGCATCGAAAAGCTGCCCATCGTGGACGAGAAGGGGTATCTGAAGGGGCTCATCACCATCAAGGACATTGAAAAGAGCATCCAATATCCCAATTCCGCGCGCGATAAGAACGGCCGCCTCATCGTGGGCGCAGCCGTGGGCACCGCGGCGAACACCATGGAGCGCATCGCCGCCCTCGTCGAAGCGAAGGTGGACGTCATCGCCATCGACACGGCGCACGGGCATCAGCGCATGGTGCTGGAAAAGGTCGCGCAGATCAAGGCAAACTATCCCAACGTTCCGCTCATCGCGGGCAACGTTGCAACGGCAGCGGCGACGCGCGCCCTCATCGAAGCGGGCGCAGACGTCGTAAAGGTGGGCATCGGCCCCGGCTCCATCTGCACCACGCGTATCGTTGCGGGCATCGGCGTTCCGCAGCTCACCGCCATCATGGACTGCGCGGAGGAGGCGGATAAGCTGGGCAAGCACATCATTGCAGACGGCGGCATCAAGTATTCGGGCGACATCGTAAAGGCGCTCGCGGCGGGCGGCAGCGCGGTGATGATCGGCTCCATGCTCGCAGGCACTGCCGAGAGCCCCGGTGAGATCGAACTGTACCAGGGCAGGAGCTTCAAGGTGTACCGCGGCATGGGTTCGCTCTCCGCCATGGCGGTCGGCTCCAAGGATCGCTACTTCCAGGAGAACAACAAGAAGTTCGTGCCGGAGGGCGTCGAGGGGCGCGTGCCCTATCGCGGAACGGTCTCCGAGATCGTCTATCAGATGGTGGGCGGCATTCGCTCGGGCATGGGCTACTGCGGCAAAGCGAATATCGAGGAGCTGCGCAAGAATTCGGAGTTCGTGCGCATCACCAACGCAGGACTGCTTGAGAGCCACCCGCACGACATCTCCATCAGCAAGGAGGCGCCCAACTACTCGGTGCGCAACTGACAAAGCGAACAAAAAACGCCCGACAAGGGCGTTTTTCCCATGCTACTACGATAAAGAAGAGAGGTATCTATGAATCATCAGAGAGTGCTCGTGCTCGATTTCGGCGGGCAGTACAATCAGCTCATTGCGCGCAGGGTGCGCGATCTCAAGGTGTATTGCGATCTCAAGCCCTGTGACATGACGGTGGAGGAGATCAAGGCGTACGATCCCATCGGCATCATCTTCACGGGCGGGCCCAACAGCGTGTATGACGAAAACTCCCCCCACATTGCGCCCGAGGTGCTCGCGCTCGGCATTCCCGTGCTCGGCATCTGCTACGGCTGCCAGCTCATCGCCTATACGCTGGGCGGCAGGGTGGAGCACGCGCAGACGAGCGAGTACGGCAAGCGCGAATTTTCCTTCGTGCAGGACAGCCCCATCTCCAAGGACGTTCCCAAGACGAGCGTGTGCTGGATGAGCCACACCGACCATGTGACGGAGGTGCCCGCAGGCTTTTCCGTGCTCGCCTCCACAAACAGCTGCCCCGTCACCGTGTACGGCAGCGCGCAAAAGAAGATCTACGGCGTGCAGTTCCACCCCGAGGTCGTGCACTCCGAATACGGCAACAAGATCCTCGAAAACTTCCTCTATGAAGTGTGCGGCGCCGCGGGCGACTGGACGATGAGCGGATTTGTCGCAGACGAAGTCAAGCGCATCAAGGAGAAGGTGGGGGACAAGAAGGTGCTTTGCGCCATGTCGGGCGGGGTGGACTCCGCCGTTGCCGCCACCCTCATCCACAGGGCGATCGGCAGCAACCTCATCTGCGTGTTCGTCGACCACGGGCTGCACCGCAAGAACGAGCCGGAGGAGGTCATGTCCGTATTCCGCGACGGGCTGGGCATGAACCTCATCAAGGCAGACGCGCAGGAGAGCTTTCTCAGTAAGCTCGAAGGCGTCACCGATCCCGAGAAGAAGCGCAAGATCATTGGCGCGGAATTTATAAACGTATTTGAAAAAGAGGCCAAAAAGATCGGCGCGGTGGACTTCTTGGTGCAGGGCACCATCTATCCCGACGTCATCGAGAGCGGCAAGGGCAAGAGCGCGGTCATCAAGTCGCACCACAACGTGGGCGGGCTGCCCTCCGTCGTCGACTTCAAGGAGATCATCGAGCCGCTCAGAGACCTCTTCAAGGACGAGGTGAGAAGGGTGGGCACCGAGCTTGGCCTGCCCGATTCCGTGGTGTGGCGGCAGCCCTGCCCCGGCCCCGCGCTCGCCATCCGCATCATGGGCGAGGTCACGCGCGAGAAGCTGGAGACGC
>CALVTZ010000042.1 GCA_944363255.1 uncultured Clostridia bacterium | reverse complement strand
CGCGTCGAACGGACGGGCGAGACGTCGCTTACCATCTACTTTGACGAGCCGCAGCGCGCCGTCACGGAGGGGCAGTTCGCCGTGCTCTATGATGAGCGGCAATGTCTGGGCGGCGGCGTCATCGAGCGCGCCTTTGTGAAAGAAGCAGGACAGCGTATAAAATAACCGCTTCGGGGCAATAACCTCCGCACCAATTGCGGAGGTTTTTTTCATGAAGAAGGCGATCGTCTGCCTGCTGCTGTTTGCGGGCATCTTGGGCATCGTGCTGCTCGTCCCGCGCGAAGGGACGGGCGCGGGCGAGGCGGATTATCTGCGGATGCACGTGCGGGCGCATTCGAACGCGCAGCAGGACCAGGCGGTGAAGTACCACGTGCGCGACGCGCTCGTTGCCTATCTCACGCCCGTGGTGGCGGAGAGCGAGAGCAAGGCGGAGGCGATGGAACGCGTCCGCGCCGCACTTCCCGCGCTGGAAGCCGTCGCTGCGCAGGCGCTCAGGCGGTGCGGCTTTTCCTACGGGGCGCACGCGAGGCTTGCGCGCGAGCACTTCCCCACCCGCGTGTACGAGGGGGTGACCTTGGAGGCGGGGGAGTACGACGCGCTCATTCTGGAGCTGGGCAGCGCGCGGGGAGACAACTGGTGGTGCGTCGTCTATCCGCCCCTGTGCTTTGGCGCAGACGAAGTGGATATTCGCTACCGCTCGCGCATTGCGGAGCTCATTTCGCGCTACTTTTCGTAAACGTATGCGAAAATTGTGACATTTTGGTGATACGCTTGACAACCTTTTCGCGGTAAGCTATAATGGCGCCATCGATTGTAAGGAGGTCGATATTAGTATGAAGAGAGCATTTAAGATGTTGCTCGCGGCAGGGCTTGCCGCGGCGATGGTGTTGCCCGTTGCGGCGTGCGGTTCGGGCGGCGGAGAAGAGGGCGGCGGTACACCCGGCGGCGGGAGCGAGGGCGGTAAGCCCGATGGCGGCACCTATTCGATCACCTATGACAGCAGCGAACACTACGATTTCAATTCGCGCACGATCATGGCGACGAGGGGCGAGACCGTTACGGTGACGGTTGAAACGGAGCCATACGCAAAGGTGGACGCCGTGCTTGCAAACGACGTCGAATGCGCCAAGGCGGGGGGGGGATACATACACCTTCACCATGCCCGCGCAAGACGTCTTTGTCACGGCGACCGTTTCGGGCGTGGAGATCGCCAATGCGGAAGACGGCATGGGCTGGATCGCGGGGCGCGCCCCCTCGCAGCTCGCGGTCGCAGACGAGGGGGATGTCGCCTCTGACGGCGCGACGCAGAAGTTCTATCTGACCTTCGGCACGCGTGCCGTCGCGAACTCCACCGATGGGAGCGGCTTCATGACCAAAGTGAAGGTGACTTCGCTCAACGAGGACGTCATTCCCAACGAGGCGATCGGCGGTGTCAAGGCGGACGGCGCGGCAATGGACGGCTATGCGGACGGCGCAAACTTCGAAATCGACCTCTCCAAGGTCAAAACGGGCAGCACCTTCCTCGTATTCAACGATCTTCAACACGGGCGCACCATCACCAAGCAGGTGACCGTAAAGCCGTTCGGCGAGGCGTATGCAGACAGCGCGTGGAAGGTGAAGGTGACGGTGGATCTCTCTTCCGTCTCGGAGGAGTACCTCACCAAGATGCACATCGGGCTGGATGAAGCGCTCACCTATACATACGGCAGCGCGCACAAGAGGTATCAGAGCGCGGACTTTACGCGCGAGCAGCTCGTGGACGGCAAGTACACGCAGGAGTTCGTCTACATTCCCAATATGAGCAAGCAGTATAAACTTCGCGTCGCCTATTGGGGAAAGAGTCCTGTGGGTGCAGACGCAACGTTGAATCTCACGATCGTGAGCGGCGTCTCCAAAGACGGTATGCTCGAAGTGGACAAGGACGGGGCGACGATCACCGTCGTCGTGGCAGATCCCGCGAAGGCATAAGGACGGCTGAATACAACGAGAGCTTCCCTCGGGGAGCTCTTTTTTTTTGTGCCCTGCATAAAATCCTGCGCATTGCACACGGTATGCGTAGGAGGACAGTATGAAAAAAGCATTGACGATGGGCGCGTTGGCGCTCGTGCTGGCGGCGAGCGCGGCGGCGGGCACGGCGCACCTTGCACAGCGCTCCATGGACGAGGCGGAACAGAGCGTCTCCGCTCAGGCGATCGAGGCAGCCGTGCTCAGGCAGGGCAGCCGCGGCGGCGAAGTGAAGGAGGTGCAGCGCAGACTCAAACAGTGGGGGTACTATTCGGGCGCGGTGGACGGCATCTTCGGCGCAGGCACCAAGCGGGCGGTCGTCGCCTTTCAAAAGAAGAACGGGCTCACGGCGGACGGCGTGGTGGGCAGGGCAACGTACAAGGCGCTGGGCATGAACGATTCGTACAACGCCCTTTCGGGGGGCGGAAGTTCGGGTTCCAACTACACGTCGAGCGATCTCTACCTCATGGCAAAGGCGATCCACGCGGAGGGGCGCGGGGAGAGCTACACGGGGCAGGTCGCCATCGGCGCGGTCATCATGAACCGCGTCAAGAGCCCCGATTTCCCCAACACCATCGCGGGCGTCATCTATCAGAAGGGGGCGTTCACGGCGGTCGCAGACGGGCAGATCAATCTGGAGCCCAACCAAACTGCCTACGACGCGGCGCGGGACGCCATGAACGGGTGGGATCCCACCTACGGGTGCCTCTACTACTACAACCCCGCCAAGGCAACGAGCGCGTGGATCTTCACGCGGGAGACGGTCACCGTCATCGGCAAACACGTGTTTGCCATTTAAGGAGGAGAGATGGAAGAGAACATGGGTAAGAACCTTTCGAGCGGGGCGGAAAAGACGGAAAAACTCGCCCGCGGCGGGAAGTCGGCGCAGCCCAAGCAGGCGAAGAAGACTGCCGCGAAGGGGAGCAAGCACACGACGAAGCGCGCCCAGCCGCGCACGCAGAAGGCGGAGCAGGCGGCAGCCAAGGAGCGCGTGGAGGAGGCGAAAGCACGCGTGAAAAAGCAGGAGGCGCGCCGTCTCAAGCGGGCGCAGCTCAAGGAGAAGAAGCTGGAAAAGCGCGCCGCCCTCAAACAGAAGAAGCTGGAAAAGCGTGCGCGCGCCATGGAGCGCAGGGCACAGCTCAAAGAAAAGAAGCTGGAAAAGCGGGCGCGGCGCAGGGAGCGGCGGGCAGAGCTCAAGGCACAGCGCATCGCGCGGCGGGAGATGCTTGCGCACGAGAGCAAGGCAGAAAAGCAAAAGCGCATCGCGCGGGAAAAGCGGCAAAAGCACGCGCTGCGCGCACAAAAGCGTTCGGCGCAGGAGAAGGCGCACCTTGCAAAGATGCAGGCGCGGCGTGAGGCGCAGGAGCGGCGGGCGCAAGAGCGCAGGCACAAGCGCGAACAGCGCACGCAGCGCAAACAGCACGCGCGCGGCTTCGGCGGGTGGCTTGCAGCCGTCATCTCGCTGGGCACGGCGGCGCTCGTGCTCTCCACCGTGGTCACGGCGGGGGCGATCAGGATGCGGGAGATGGACAAAGAACTTGCAAGCGGATACCGCGCCTCGCTGTACGAGCTCGCCTCTCTCTCGGAGGAGTTGGACGACAACCTCTCCAAGCTGCGCGTCTCTTCAGGCGTGGAGGAGCAGCGCAAGCTGGTGACGGATGCGCTTGTGGACGCAGAGCTCATGGAGGGCGCGCTCGAGCGCCTTCCCGTGGAAGAGGGCACGGGCGCGAGTATCAACGCCTTTGTCAACAGAACGGGGGAATACTGCCGCACGCTGCTTGCCCGCCTTGCCACGGGAAAGGGGCTCACGACGACGCAGAAGAACACCATCGTCTATCTGCACGGCGTCAACGAGCAGCTCTCCTCCGCGCTCAACGACGCGGCGACGCACGCTTCGAGCGGACAGCTGCGCGCCTTCCTCGCGGGCAAGGAGGGGGAACTTTCTGCCCGCTTCCGCGAGATGGCAGAGGGCACGCTCACCGCGCCGCAGGACACCGTGGACGCCCCCTTCACGGGGGAGGGGAACGTGGGTGAGAACAAGCTCGCCGCGCTCAAGGAAGTGTCGCTCACGCGCGCGGAGGAGCTCGTCAAGCAGTACCTTTCCGCATACCATGTCCGCGAAGTGCGGCAAAAAGGGGAGACTGTGTCCCGCTCCGTCGCGGCGTACAACTTCACCGCCATCGACGAAAACGGGGGCGAATGGTACGTTCAGATCACCAAAAACGGGGGAAAACTGCTCTTTTTGGACGGCTATCAGCCGTGCTCGCAGCAGAATTTCGATCTGGAAGCGTGCGACAAGATCGCGCAGGACTTTCTCAATTCGCTCGGGATCCAAGACATGGTACCCGTCTGGAAGACGGAGCGGGGCGCAACGGCAGATCTCACCTACGTGTTCGAGCAGGACGGCGTGCGCGTGTATGCAGACATGGTGCGCCTGCGCGTGTGCGAAGAGCGGGGCAAGGTCGTGGGCATGGACGCGGTGCAGCACCTTCTCAACCACGGCGCGCGCACCCTCTCGCCCACCCTCACCAAGGCAGAGGCGAAGGCGCGCCTTGACGGGGCGCTCCAAGTGGAGGCGAGCCACCTCGCACTCATTCCCGCAGGCGGGGAGGAAGTGCTCTGTTACGAGTTTTTGTGCGGGATGAACGGGGAGGAGTTCGTCGTCTATCTCGACGCAAAAACGGGCGAGGAAGTGCAGGTGTACCGCGTGCGCGAGAGCGCAAGGGGCAGCTATTTGAGCTGATTTCAGACAAAAAAGCGCGTTAAAAAGCCGAGCAGTTCGCTCGGCTTTTTAATGAGAAAAAATATGGGTAGTGTGGGCTGTTTCGGGGGCGGATCGCCTTCGCCAAAGGGTATTATAATCGCTCTTCCCGGTGCTGTCAAGGGGGTGGAAAAAAATTTTACGAAGATTTTCAACAAGGGCGTTTTCCCTTGCAAAAAAGCGCGAATTATCGTACAATAAGGGGAAGGAGGAAGGTATGTTCCACGTCATGCTCGTTGAACCGGAGATCCCACAGAACACGGGAAATATCGCCCGCACCTGCGCGGCAACGGGGTGCACGCTGCACCTTGTAAAGCCGCTGGGCTTCGAACTTTCGGATAAATATCTCAAGCGGGCGGGGCTGGATTATTGGCCGCTCGTCAACGTCATCGTGCACGAAGATCTCGCCTCCGTCTTTACACAGTATCCGGGCGCGAAGTTCTACTACTTCTCCACCAAGGCGCCCCGCGCCTATACCGAGGTGCAATTTGAAGCGGGGGACTTCCTCGTCTTTGGCAGGGAGACGAAGGGACTGCCCGAAGAGCTGCTCGCCCAAAACCGCGAGCACTGCGTGCGCATTCCCATGCTGGACGAGGCGCGCTCGCTCAACCTCTCCAATTCGGTGGCGATCGCGGTGTACGAGGGACTGCGGCAACACGATTTTCCCAACCTGAGCGCAAGCGGCAAGCTGCGCTCTCGTCCGTGGTAAGGCGCGTACTCACGGGTTGCGCCGCCCTTCTCTTGGGGGCGGTGCTCGTTTTTGCGTTGCTCGCGCCCGCCTCCCGCACCGTCGCCCGCTCGGAGCGGTACGTGTGCGCCTGGCAGGACGGCAGCGTGACGGAGGAGGAATACGCAGCCGCCTATTCCGCCCTGACGGAGGGGCGCGCGGACGCGCTCGTCCTCTCCCGCGCGGGAAAGGAGGGGATCGTCGCGCCAAGCGAGGAATACCGCCTCGCCTATCTGCGCCTGCAGGAGGGGGCGTTCGAAGCGCTCTACGGCTGGCAGCCAAACCTTGCGCGGCTGGAGCGCGCCGCACTCTTCCGCGCCTTTGGTGCGCGCGTATATTATCATCTCGAAGCCTTCGGCTGGACGGGCAACCGCCTTGTTCGGCGCGACGGCGTGCAGTGCGAGGAACTTGTGCTGCTCGGCGAAGAGCTGCCCGCCGCCGTACTGCGGGAGTCGGGCGCGCGCACGCTGTACGTGCGCAGCGCGGCAAGCGTGCAGGCGACCACCCTCGTGGGCACGCAGGTGGAGCGCATCGTGGCACAGCAGCCCTACCGCGCAGACGGGAGCGCGCTCTATCTGGATACGGAGGGCGGCGAACGCCTCGTTGCGGGACTGCCCGCGCAGCGGGAGCTTGTCGTTGCGGACTGCGCCTTTGTCGATCGCGGCGCGTTGCTCGCGTGCGGGGCGCTCGAGCGGGTGTCGCTGCCCTTTCTCGGCGCGTCCGCACAGCCCCGTTCGGAGGGGGTGGGGGAGCTTGGGCACCTCTTCCGCGAAGGGGATTCCTACCGCGTGCCCGCGACCTTGCAGGCCGTGCGCGTGCGGGGCGGGTATCTCGCTTCACACGCCTTTTACGCCGCGCCCTTCGTGCGCGAAGTGGACGCGTGCGGGGTGAACGCGGAGAACATCTCGCATACGGCGTTTTACGATCTTGTCGCGCTGCAGCGGCTGCACGTGCCGCGAAAGGGCGTCTTATTACAGGGGAAATTTACCGCGACTGCCGCGCCCTGCGGCTGCACGGTGTATGCGCGGGTGAACGCCTTGCCCGCAGCAAACGGTGACGCATGAAACGATATTTGAAAAAACTCTTCAGTCGATTTTCCATCGTCGCGCTCACCATCATTCTCATCTTCACGGTGGAAGTGATGGCGATCGTGGGCGGCGTTTACGTTGCGCGCGAAGTGGTGGCGCAGCAATTTCCCGCCGCCGCCGTGTACGTGGATTGGGGGCTGCGCGTGCTCGGGTGGATCGTGATCGCCATCGCGGTGCTGCACTGCGCCAACCGCGACATGGTGCCCGAGACCAAGATCCCGTGGCTGCTGTGTATCGTCATCCTCGACGTGTTCGGCGTTGCCATCTACATCGTGTTCTCCGCCAACCGCCCCTCGCGCAGGCAGCGGCGCATCTTCCACGCGCTGTACGGGCGGGCGCTGGAGAGTTCGACGCGCGCGATCGGCAAGCAGGAGCTCGCGCAGGCGATGGGGGAATGGGCGGACGTGAGCGAGGCGCTCTACACGGAAAACCCCTTCGCCGTCGTTCACACCAACACGCGCACGCAGTACTATCCCACGGGGGAGAAGTTTGCCGAGGCGCTGCTTGAAGATCTCAACGCCGCCAAGGAGTACATCTTCATGGAGTACTTCATCGTGAGCAAGGGCAAGTTCTGGAGCGCCATTCTCGAAGTGCTCGAACGCAAGGCGAAGGAGGGCGTGGAAGTGCGCTTCCTGTACGACGACATCGGCAGCGTCGGGCGGGTGCGCGCGGGCTATCCCAAGATCTTGCGCGAAAAGGGCATCCACTGCAAGAAGTTCAACCCCTTCATTCCCGTCATCTCCAACGTGCACAACAACCGCGACCACCGCAAGATCACCATCATCGACGGCAAGGTGGGCTACACGGGGGGCATCAACCTCGCAGATGAGTACGTCAACCTCGAACACTCCTACGGGCATTGGAAGGACAACGCCATTCGCCTCGAAGGGGAGGGGGTGAAAAACTTCATCACCCTCTTCCTCACCATGTGGCACATGGGGGACAGGAAGATCGCCGCGGAGGACGAGTTCCCCCGCTACACGCCCACGGAGTACGAGAAGTTCGAGGGCGAAGGGCTCGTGCAGCCGTACAGCGACGGCCCCCGCCCGCTCTACACCAAGCAGATCGGCGAGGACGTGTATATCAACATTCTCAACGGGGCGAAGAAGTACGTGTACATCGCAACGCCCTACCTCATCATCGACTATCGGATGCGGGAGGCGATCAAGCTGGCGGCGGAGCGCGGGGTGGACGTGCGCATTTTGACGCCGCACATTCCCGATAAGCGGCTGGTGTTCGCGCTCACCCGCTCCAACTACTACGCGCTCATCCGCAGCGGGGTGAAGATCTACGAGTACCTCCCCGGCTTCGTGCACGCCAAGAGCTTTGTGGCGGACGACGAAGTGGGGGTGGTGGGCACCATCAACCTCGATTACCGCTCCTTCCTGCACCACTACGAGAACGCCGTGTTCATGTACAGGACGCAGGCGCTCACGGCGCTCAAGAAGGACATGGAGGAGAGCTTCGCGCTCTCCGCATTGCAGACGGAGGAGGAGGCAAGGCGCAACGCCATCACGCGCGGGCTCACCTCCTTGGCGAAATTGTTTGCGCCCCTCTTTTAGGGCAAAGGAGAGAGTATGATCCATTCCATGAGCGGCGGCGTGCTTTCGGACAACGAAGTGTACACCTTTGTCAAGGTGGAAGTGGAGGGCGCGCCCTGTTGGTATCTCGCGCCCGACCACGTGCAGGAAGGGGCGCTCGTGCTCGTGCCACACGGGTATATGTCGGCGCAGGGCAGGGTGCTCAAAGTGGAGCGCTGCACGCAACAGACGGCGCCCGTTCCCATGAAGCGCGCAAGGGAGATCCTCGCCCTTTTGTAGACAAAAAAGGACGCACTTTGCGCGTACGGTTACAAAAAACAGCACCATTTTTACGAGAGAAGTATGAGTATTTGGGAGATCGTTTTGATCGGCGCGGCGCTTGCGATGGATGCAACGGCGGTCGCCATTACAGACGGCATGAAGGAGCCGAAGATGCGCCCGTACAAGGCGTGCGCCATTGCGGGGGCGTTTTCCCTCTTTCAGGCGGCAATGCCCCTTCTGGGCTACGGGCTGGGGGTGTTGTTCACCGCCTTCATCGGGCAGTTCGCGCCCGTCGTCTCCTTCTGTATCCTCGCGCTGCTCGGCGGCAAGATGCTCTTCGACTGCATTTTGCAGTTGCGCGCAGGGCGGGGCGCCGCGCTGCATCCGCGCCCCAAGCAGATCGGGCTGCTTGAGATCGGGGCGCAGGCGGTCGCAACCAGCATCGACGCGCTCGCGGTGGGCGTCACGCTGCGGGCGGCAGAGGGGAACGGGCTTCCCCTCACCTTCGATCTGTGCGCGCTCACCATCGGCGGCGTCACCTTCGTGCTCGCGCTGGCGGGCGTGCTCTTCGGCAGGCGCGCGGGTGCGCTGTTTGCCGAGCGCTCGGGCATTCTCGGCGGCACGGTGTTGCTGCTCATCGGTGTGAAAATCTTGCTCGAAGGAGTGCTGTGAAGTTGACTTTTTTCCCCTGCGTTGCTATAATGCAGGTGATACGAAAAGGGGTGAACTTGCCCGCACGAGGGCGCGTTCTCGCCCGAAAAAGAAGGAAAACCGTTGAAGTATCTCTTGTCCTGTTTGAAACCCTACCGCAAAGAGGCGGTGCTCGCGCCCCTCTTCAAGCTGTGTGAGGCGGTGCTCGAACTCATCGTGCCCATTATCGTGGGCGCGATCGTCGAGAGCGGCATCGGCGGGGAAAACGTCACCTATATCGTTTCCGGCTGCCTCATTCTGGTGGCGTTCGGCGTGGTGGGGCTTGCGTTTGCGCTCACTGCGCAGTATTTTGCCGCGCGCGCCGCGGTGGGCGTTTCCGCCACGCTGCGAGAACGGCTTTTTGTAAGGTTACAGTCCTTTTCCTATTCTCAAATCGATCAAATGGGCACCGCCGCCATGATCACGCGCATGACGAGCGATGTCAACCAGGTGCAGACGGGGGTGAATATGACCTTGCGTCTGTTTTTGCGTTCTCCCTTTATCGTGCTGGGGGCGATGGTCATGGCGTTCATCGTGGACGCCTCCTCCGCCCTCGTGTTCGTCGCGCTCATCCCGCTGCTCTCCGTCGCCGTGTGTTCGGTGATGGCGGCGTGCATCCCGCTGTACAAGAAGGTGCAGGGCAGGCTGGACAAGGTGTACCTCTCCACGCGCGAAAATCTTGCGGGCGTGCGTGTCATCCGCGCCTTCTGCAAGGAGAAGGACGAGACGGCGCAGTTTGAAGCGCGCAACGGCGCGCTCCGCCGCGAGCAGAAGAAGGTGGGGGCGATCGCCGCGCTCACCAATCCGCTCACCTATATCCTCGTCAACGTCGCCGTCATCGCGCTGCTCTTCGTGGCGGGCAGGCGGGTGGATTCGGGCATTCTCGTGCAGGGCAACGTCATCTCCCTGTACAGCTATCTCGCCATGATCTTGGTGGAGCTCGTCAAATTCGCAAACCTCATCGTCACCCTCACGCGCGCCGTCTCCTCGCAAAAGCGCATCTCCGCCGTGCTGCGTGCGGAGGGGGAGCAGAGCGCGACTTCCTCGGAGGAGGGGGAGGAGGACGGCTATGCCGTGCGCTTTGAACGGGTGACCTTCTCCTACGAAGGGGGCGGCGCACCCGCCCTGCACGACATCACCCTGCGCGCCAAGCGGGGGGAAGTCGTGGGCGTATTGGGGGGCACGGGCAGCGGCAAGTCCACCTTCGTCAACCTTATTCCCCGCTTCTACACGGCAAGCGAGGGGAGCGTGTACGTAAACG
>CALVTZ010000041.1 GCA_944363255.1 uncultured Clostridia bacterium | reverse complement strand
GTTCCAAAAACCCCTCTGCGGCGGTGCGGTCGCCAAAGTCAAACTGAATGTGGTAGCCCGTCTTTGCCCCCGCCTTGGGAATGGTGCAGCTCCCGCCCGAGAGAAAGGCGGCGCGCAGATAGGCGAGCGCGGCGTCCTCTTCGAGCAACGCAGGGTTGCAGCGCACCGTCTTGACGTAGATGCGCGCGGCGTCCGCGCCGCGGCAGGAGAAGGTGAACTTGTCCCGCTTGCGCTTGGGATCGCGCACCGCTTCCACCAGCTCCATGCGCACGCCGAACGTCTCGTCCGCCGTGGCGACGAAGTAGGCGGCGACGCGCTCGTTCTCACTCACGAATCCCGCCTCGTCGGGCGAACAGAAGCCGCCCGTTGCAAAGAGCGCCGCCATTGCAGCGACTCCGCATTCCTCTCCCTGCGGCGGTAAATTGAGTAGATCCCGCCGTATTTCCGCCGTAAAATTCACGATATTCCCTCAAAGTGCCGCGCGTGCGGCGTTCCAAAACAGGCTGCGCTGCCTGTAATTGCCCGTCAATGATGCTTTTTATACTCTGCAAAGCGGAAGGTGGGCAGCCTGCCGTCTATGTTGTCGATCTGCTCAAGCGGAATGCCCACGCGCTCGATCTGCGCCTGCGCCCGCGCGAGGTCGCCCACGCGATCGACGGAGTGTGCGTCTGAATTGACGAGAAAGCGCACGCCCGTTGCCGCGACCGCCGCGAGCTCTTCATCCGAAAGGTGATCCTTCTTCGCGCTGATCTCCAGATAGGTGCCGTGGTCGCGGCAGCACTCTGCCACCTCCACCGCGCCTGCAAAGCATTGGAAGTTGAGGTGGGTGACGACGTCGAGCGGATTGCGCTGAACCGCGTTGCAGTACGCCTTGGTCGTCTCGCGAATGAGCGACTTGGAGGGCTTGATGTGCAGCTTGGTGCGCAGCATCGCGCCCATACCGATCTTCCTGTCCCGCGCGCGGTCGTAGTGCACATACACGTGGATGCCCGCAAGGTAGAGATCGAAGTTCTCGTAGTCGGAGGGCGTGAGATCGCACAGTCCCGAAGCGCCGCAGATGTTGCTCTCGATGCCCACGAGCACCTTCACCCCCGTCGCCTCCTCCGCCTCGCGGCAGTCGCGCACGAGCGAAGGCACCTGCTTTCTGCGAATGCCGAACGCTATGTGCGAAAAGCCGTGGTCGGTGATGCCGATCTGCTTGATGCCGAGCGCAGCGGCGCGCTGCGCATTTTCGAGCACGGTGCCCTTTCCGTGCGAATAGGGCGTGTGCGTATGATAATCTGCCGTCAAAAACATAGTATGTATTGCTCCGGGAAGGTCAAGGGATGCGCCTGATCTCTTCGCGCAACGCGATGCCCGTCTTTTGCAGAACGCCCGCCTTCACCCGTTCGATGAGCGCGGCGACGTCTTGTGCGGAGTCTCCTTCATTGATGATAAAATTGGCGTGGACGGGCGAAATATACGCTCTGCCCTGCCGCAGCCCCTTCAGGCCGCACCGCTCGATGAGCGCGCCCGCGCTCTCCCCTTGGGGATTGACGAACACGCAGCCCATGCTGCGCCCCTTGGGAAGGCGGGCTCGCCGCGTGCGGTAGTAGCAGCTCTCCCGCGCGATCTGGTCGCGATCGGAGAGTGCGCCGCGCACATACACGCCCGCCACCGTATCGCCGTGTAAAAAGGCGCTGTCCTTTTGGGAAAAGCGGCACTCCTCGCGCTTGAGCAGTACGATCTCCCCCCCTCGCACGGCGAGCACGCGTTCGACGAGGTCGCCGAAGTGCCGAACGGGAATGCCCGCGTTCATCGCAGTCGCCCCGCCCACGGATGCTGGAATGCCCGAGAAGGGCTCCAGCCCGCCGATGCACCCCTCCCGCGCCAGCCGAAGCAGCGCGCCCAGCGGGACGCCCGCGCCCGCAAACAGCGTTCTTCCCTCATAAAAGCGCACGTCCAGCTTGCAAAAGCGCACGACAACGCCCTGAAAGACGCCGTCCTGCGGCAGAACGTTCGCCCCCGCGCCCAGCTTGCAGAAGGGAATGTTCTCCCGCTGCAAAAAGAGCAGCGCTTGGGCGAGTTCCTCCACGCTGCGCGGATAGAGCGCGCACAGCGCGTGCCCGCCGCAGCCGATGGTCACGTGACGGGCGAAGCAAAACCACTCCTCCAACAGAGTGTGCGGAAGCCCCCGCCTGATCGCAGAGAGAATATCCAAATTTCGCTCCTTACATTCTAACATAAAACCATGTCAAACTCAAATGATTTTTAGAATTTTCACGAGATTTTTTGTTTGTGACGGTTGTGTCGCCAACGCGCGCACGCGCGCGAGCGCGTCATCATCCGAAAAAACGCTCACCGTGCGCTCGCTCTCATCTTCCGCCACGGGGAACATTCCGATGGAGGAGAGTTCGCCCTGCATTTCCGCCCCGCGCAGCACGTAAAGCAGCCGTTCGCACGCCGCGCGCTTACCCTCGGAGAGAATGGAACACACCTGATACAAGTCGTTATACTGCGGCAGCGCCCGCTTGAAGTACGCCTCGCCGCGCGCCTCCAGCCTGCACGCGTCCCGCTGCGTGCCCAAGAGATAGCGGTATTCCCCGCGCACGAAGGCGGTATAGGCGTTGAGCGAGGGCAAGAGTTCCCCTTCAATGCCCGCAAGCCGCGCCGCCACCTCAACGAGATTGCACCCACCCGCGGAGAGCACCGTTTTTCCCGCCCCCGAAAAGTCCTCCTCGCGTGAGAAGAGAAAGTACCCGCCGCGGCACCAGGGGAGCGCAAACTGCTTTCCGCCCGCCTCCCCGCCCGAAAAGGTTCCGTCAAGGGGCAGGCTCTTTTCCAAAAAGTCCCCTAACCCCACGCCAAAGGAGAGCATATCGGGCTGTTCGCCCGCTTGAAGGGCGGCGCGCGCCCCCTCCACCGTGCAGGAGGTGACGAGATAGAACACCCCCTTCTGCTGCGCCTGCGCAAGGGCGGCGGCGCGCTTGAGAAACGCCGTGCGCGAACCCTTTCCGCCCTCGAAGGTGTCCACGTTCCACACCCGCACGACGAGCTGTTCCCCCTCTGCCCGCGCGGGCGCGGGGCGCAGCGCAAAGGCGCAGACGAGAACGAGCAAAACGAGCGCGAAGGGAAGTGCGCGCCACACAAGGCGCGCGCATCTTGTCAAATTTTGCCGCTTCATTCCACTATGCTATGTCGCCGCATTACAAAATATGCAAGGAGGGACGCAACACGCGCCCCTCCCGCGCTTTTACAGGGCAACGCGTGCCCTGCAAAAGCTGTATGATACAAGCGAAACATTCGCTGTAACGGCAGTTTGTGCAAAATTTTTGCGGCTATGCAAAAGACGCGCCCCTTGCGGAGCGCGCACTCTTCATCTCTTGCGGAAGCTGTCGCAGCAGGTGCAGCAGTCGCCGTTGCAGGTGTTTCCTACGTGAATGGTCGTGAGCTCGCAGTGCATCCCGTCCTGATTGAACTTGCAGTCGGTCACGCCGCAAGACACGCCGTCGTTGATCTTGTGTTCCATCGCCGTCCTCCTTCCCCATGAGTATGCCCCTTTTTGAAATTTTTATCCCGTCGGGATTGACAAAACGCCGCTTATCCTGTAAAATAGTTGAAAAGGAGTCCATTATGAAAGTTATTCTCAAAACAGACGTAAAAGGCAGCGGGAAGAAGGGCGACATTCTCGAAGTATCCGACGGATACGCAAAGAACTTCCTTCTCAAGAAAGGGCTTGCGGAGATCGCGACTGCGGGCGGCATCAACGAGGCGACGCAAAAGCGCAAGGCGGACGAGTTCCACAAGGCGGAGAACGTGAAGGCACTCAAACAGCTTGCAGCCGACATCAACGGCAAGGAAGTTACCGTGCCCATTCGCGCGGGCGAGAACGGACGGGTGTTCGGCTCGGTGACCACGCAGCAGATCGCCTCTGCCCTCGCAGAGCTTGGCTATGAGGTAGACAAGAAGAAGATCATCGTGGGCGACGCCATCAAGAACGTGGGCGTGTTCGACGCGGAAGTGCGCTTTATGGAGAACACCACGGCGAAGATCAAAGTCAACGTCGTTCCGCTCTCCTAAGCAAAATCACCCCGTTTTGGGGTGATTATCTCTGACATAGTACTATGTAAACAAATAAAAAAGCGGCTTTATGCCGCTTTTTTTGTTGTTCTTCCCCTCATTTAGGGAAGTTTGATCTCGTACAAGTCCTTTTCGGGCATCTTCTTGGTGGAGCCGTCCACGAACTTCTTCACCTCTGCGGCAGCCTTTTCGACGGGAGCATTGACGCCCGCGCCCGCAACGCAACCGCCGGGGCAGCCCATCCCCTCCAGCAGGCAGCCGTTCTTCTTGCCCATCTTGGCGAGCAGGAGCATTTTGCGGCACTCCTCCAGCCCCTCTGCGTGTTCGATCTTGACTTCCACGTCGGGATAGTACTCGCGCACGCACTGCTCGATGGCGGAAGAGACGCCGCCCGCAACTGCGTACCCTCTCCCCGCGCCCGTTGCGTCGTGGATGGGTTCTTCCTTGTCGTACGTCTTCATGTCGATGCCCTTCGCCTCAAAGATGGCGGCGAGCTCTTCGAAGGTGATGACGAAGTCGACGTCGCTGCGCACCGTCTTGCGCATTGCCTCCAACTTCTTCGCAGCGCAGGGGCCGATGAAGACCACGCGCGCGTTGGGCATCTTCTGCTTGATGGAGCGCGAGGTCGCGACCATGGGCGTGAGCGCATTGGAGATCTTGTCGATGGTCTCGGGGAACTGCGTCTTGGCGAGCATACCCCACGCGGGGCAGCAGGACGTGAGCAAGAAGGGAAGTTTGCCCGTTGCCACCTCCGTCGCGTAGTGATGCGCCTCCGTTGCCGCGCCCACGTCCGCGCCGTGCGCGACTTCGAACACTTCCTTGAAGCCCACTTCCTTGAGCGCAGCCTTGATCTTCCACAGCGAAACGCCCGCGCCGAACTGCCCCACGATGGAGGGCGCGACTTCGGCTACGATCTCATCGCCCTGCTTGATGGCGCGGATGAGCTGGAAGATCTGCGACTTATCTGCAACTGCGCCGAAGGGACAGCTCACCATGCACTGACCGCAGCCCACGCACTTCTTGGGATCGATCTTGGCTCTGCCCAGCTCGTCGCTCGAGATCGCCTTCACGCCGCACGCCTGCGCGCAGGGGCGGATCTTGTGTGCAATGGCATCGTAGGGGCAGGCAGCCTTGCACTTGCCGCACTTGATGCACTTCGTCTTGTCGATGACCGTCTTTTGCGTCTTGGGATCGACGGAGATCGCCCCCTTGGGGCAAACCGTCATGCAATAGCGCCCCACGCAGCCGCGGCACTGGTCGCTCACTTCATACACGTTGTCCTCGCAGCGATCGCACGCGGAGGGAATGACCTGCATGAGCGGGGGTTCGTAATAGTTGGAAGCCACGTTGCTCGCGGAGAGCCCGTTGGTGATGTGAGCAGGTCTGTCCTGCGGGTTGAGCGACATACCCATTGCAAGGCGCACGCGCTCGGAGGCGATGGCGCGCTCGCGGTAAATGCTCTCACGGTACTGCGGCTGCTCGGTGGGCGTGATCTTGTAAGGGATCGCCTCGATGTCGCTGAATACGTCCTCCGAATCGAACGCAACGCGCGCGACCTCCACAAATACCTTCCTTCTCAGTTTAATGACGGATGATTCAAGTCCTCTCATATCTTCTCCTTAGCCCGAAAGGAGGGCAAGGTCCCCCTTGCCCTCTCATTCAAGACGATTTTACTCAGTTCTTTCTGCCGTAGTATGCGTTGAGATACATCTCTTTGATCTCGCTCATGAGCGGGTAACGAGGGTTCGCGCCCGTGCACTGGTCGTCGAACGCGTCCTCCGTCATCTGATCGAGGCGAGCAAGGAACTGCTCTTCGGTAACTTTGTCGCCGAGCGCGTCCTTGATGGTCTTGGGCTGACCGATGTCCTCCTGCAACTCCTTCAGCTTCTTGATGAGCGCCTCGACGAGCTCGTCGTCGTTCTTGCCCTTGAGACCGAGGAAGCGAGCGACGTCTGCATAGCGCGCCTTGCACTGAGGATATGCGTACTGCGGGAAGGTACCCATCTTGGTGGGCTGCTCTGCGCTGTTGAAGCGGATGACTTCTTCGAGCATGAGCGAGTTTGCCATACCGTGAGGGATGTGCCAATAGGAACCAAGCTTGTGTGCCATGGAGTGGCATACGCCGAGGAAAGCATTTGCGAACGCCATACCTGCCATCGTAGCAGCGTTTGCCATGCGCTCACGCGCCTCTGCGTCGTGCGCGCCGTTCTTGTATGCTCTGGGCAGGTACTCGAAGATGAGCTTGACTGCCTCTTTTGCGATGCCGTTGGTGAAGTCGGTCGCCATGACGGACGCGATCGCCTCGAGCGCGTGGCTCATTGCGTCGATACCCGAGCAGGAGGTGAGCCCCTTGGGAATGTTCATCATGAGGTCGGAATCGACGATCGCCATATCGGGCATGAGCTCGTAGTCGGCAAGAGGATACTTGGTGCCCGTCTTTTCATCCGTGATGACGGCGAAGGGCGTGACTTCCGAACCGGTACCTGCCGTGGTGGGAATGGCAACGAAGAGTGCCTTGTCGCCCATGTGCGGGAAGGTGTAAACGCGCTTGCGGATATCCATGAAGCGCATTGCCATATCCTGGAAGTCAACTTCGGGGTGCTCGTACATTACCCACATGATCTTTGCAGCGTCCATGGGCGAACCGCCGCCGACTGCGATGATGACGTCGGGTGCGAAGTCGCGCATGAGCTTGACGCCCTCGTTCGCGCAGGCGAGCGTAGGATCGGGCGTGACGTTGAAGAAGGTGGTGTGTGCGATACCCTCTGCGTCGAGGATGTCCGTGATCTTCTTGGTGAAGCCGCTCTCGAAGAGGAACTTATCCGTTACGACGAACGCCTTCTTCTTATTGTAGACCTGCTTGCCAAGCTCCTTGAGCGCAACGCCCAGGCAGCCGCGCTTGAAATAAACCTTCTCAGGTGCCTTGAACCACAACATATTTTCCTTCCTTTCCGCAACGGTTTTGATATTGATAAGGTGCTTGACGCCGACGTTCTCGGAGACGGAGTTGCCGCCCCACGAGCCGCAGCCGAGGGTGAGCGAGGGCGAGAACTTGAAGTTGTACAGATCACCGATGCCGCCGTGCGAGGAAGGCGTGTTGATCACGATACGGCAGGTCTTCATGATGGAGCGGAAGTACGAGATCTTGTCTGCACCCGTCTCCACATTGATATACAGGGAGGAAGTGTGGCCGAGGCCGCCGTCCTTGATGAGCCTGTCTGCCTTGGCAACAGCCTCGTCGAAGTTCTCTGCCTTGTACATTGCAAGGACGGGAGAGAGCTTCTCGTGTGCGAACTCTTCGGAAAGTTCCACCGATTCCACTTCGCCGACGAGCACCTTGCTGCCTGCGGGCGCGGTGAAGCCGGAGAGCTCTGCGATCTTGCAGGCGCTCTGACCTACGATCTTGGCGTTGAGCGCGCCGTTGATGATGATGGTCTTTCTCACCTTCTCCGTCTCTTCGGGCGTGAGGAAGTAAGCGCCGCGGAACGCCATCTCCTTCTTGAACTCATTGTAGACGTCTTTGAGGACGATGACGGACTGCTCGGACGCGCAGATCATGCCGTTGTCGAACGTCTTGGAGTGCAGAATGGAGGAAGCCGCGAGCTTGATGTCTGCCGTGGAATCGATGATGGCGGGCGTGTTGCCTGCGCCAACGCCGAGTGCGGGCTTACCGGAGGAATAAGCAGCCTTGACCATGCCGGGACCGCCCGTAGCGAGGATCATATCCGCCTCGCGCATGATCATGCCGGAGAGCGGAACGGTGGGCTGATCGATCCAGCCGATGATGTCCTCGGGAGCGCCCGCCTTGACAGCCGCCTCGAGCACGACCTTCGCCGCCTCGATGGTGCACTGCTTTGCACGGGGGTGCGGGGAAATGATGAGACCGTTTCTCGTCTTGAGGCAGATAAGGCTCTTGAAGATGGCGGTCGCCGTGGGGTTCGTCGTGGGAATGACGGCGGCAAGTACGCCGATGGGCTCAGCGATGCGCGTGATGCCGAAGCCCTCGTCGCGCTCGATGACGCCGCACGTCTTGGTATCCTTGTACGCGTTGTAAATGTACTCCGAAGCGTAGTGGTTCTTGATGACCTTGTCCTCGACAACGCCCATCCCCGTCTCTTCCACTGCCATTTTAGCAAGCGGAATTCTCATCTGATTTGCGGCAAGCGCGGCGCGGTAGAAGATCTCGTCTACCTGCTCCTGCGTATAGGTCGCAAATTTCTCCTGTGCGGCGCGAACCTTCGCGAGCATCTTCGCGAGCGAATCCTCATCGCATACCAAAAAGTCCTTCATTTCCAACCTCCCTATTTTTGTTAATCATTGGGTTTTTATTTATCCGATACGGCGAGCCCTTCGCACAGCTGCGCGAGCGGAACTGCCAGATCTTCACATTTGACGCGCACCCCTTCGGGAACGCTGAGATAGACGGGCGCAAAGTTTAAGATCGCCCCGATGCCCGCCCTCACCATCTCGTCGCAAGCAGCCTGCGCACTCGAACGCGGCACGGTGAGGATGCCCACTTCCACATGATTGCGCTTGACGATCTCGGGCAGCCGCTCCATGGGATAGACGGGCTTGCCTGCCACAGCCCCCACCTTTGCGGGCGAATTGTCGAAGGCGGCGACGACGCGGATGCCGTAATTTTCAAAGCCGTCGTAGCTGAGCATTGCCCTGCCCAGCCCGCCCGCGCCCACGATGACCGCGCTTGCGAAGCGGTGATAGCCAAGATAGCGCTCGAGGTCTGCAACGAGGCTCTTGACCTCGAAGCCGAACCGCGGCTTTCCGGGAGCGGAGGAGATGAGCGCCAAGTCCTTTCTCACCCCCACGGCGGAGCAGCCGAGGTCGGTTGCAATGGCGGCGGAGGAGACATACTCCTGCCCGTCTGCCGCCTTCCCCTTGAGATACCTCAAATACATCGGCAGCCGCCGAGCAGTCGCCTTTGAGATCGCGCCGGACATAGCCGCCTCCCGAATCGATAAATTTTTATCGATATATATTTTACCACCTTTGACTATCTTCTGTCAAGTATATCGCCAACATTTTTGCAAGTGATTGAAATTCACCCCAAATGTGAGAAATTCTCGTTTTTGCACAAAAAAAGAAGGGAGCCCCGCCGCGCGGTCTCCCCTCTTCGTTTCCTTATTATATCAGTCCTGCAATGCGGCAAGGCGCTCTTCCGTCTTGCGCTTCATGTCGAGGTACTTGTTCACCTTCTCGCGCTCATCCTCCACCAGCTTCTTGGGCGCCTTCGCCACGAAGTTGCGGTTGTTGAGCTTGCCCTCTGCGCGGGCGAGCTCGCCCGTGATGCGCTCGAGCTCCTTCTCAAGGCGCACCTTCTCCGCCGCGAGGTCGACAAGTTCGCCCAGCGGGATGAAGATCTGCCCGAGCTCACACATACCCGACACCGTCTTTTCCCCTGCCGCGCCGCCGTTCTCCTTGAACTCGATCTCGCTCACACCCGCAAGGCGCATGATGGCGTTCTTGTTCACGCTCACCAGCCTGCGCGACTCGGTGACGAGGAAGAGGCGCACCTTCTTGGAGGGCAGACAGTTGACGGACACCTTGATTGCGCGCACCGACTTGATGAGGTCGATGACGCCCTCGAATGCCTTTGCCTCCTTTCTGTATGCGAGCTTGGAGTTGTAGCGGGGATAGTCCGCCGTCATGATGCTTCCCGTGCAGGTGGGAAGATAGGAATAGATCTCCTCCGTGACGTAGGGAATAAAGGGATGCAGCAGTTTGAGGCAGCTCTCGAGCACGAACATGAGCACGCCCAGCGCGCCGCGCTTCTTCTCCGCCTCGCCGCCGTACAGCGCGGGCTTGCAAAGCTCGATATACCAATCGCAGAAGTCGTTCCACACGAAGTCGATGAGCTTGTCCGCCGCGATGCCCAGATCGTACTTTTGCAGCGAGAGCGTCGTCTCGCGAATGCACGCCTGCAGGCGGGAGATGATCCAGCGGTCGGCGGGCTGCAGCTTGACTTCGCCGAGGGCGGGAATGCTCTCCTCCCCCGCGTTCATGATGACAAAGCGCGCCGCATTCCACAACTTATTGATGAAGTTGCGCGACGCCTCCACCTTCGCGTCGGTGAAGCGGGTGTCGTTGCCGGGGGCAACGCCCGTGAGCAGGGAGAGGCGCAGCGAATCTGCACCGTACTTTTCGATGATCTCCAAAGGATCGATGCCGTTGCCGAGCGACTTGCTCATCTTGCGCCCCTGGTCGTCGCGCACGAGCCCGTGGATGAGCACGTCGCGGAAGGGAACGCGCTCCGTATGCTCGATGCCCGAGAACATCATGCGCATCACCCAGAACGGAATGATGTCGTAGCCCGTGACGAGCGCGTCGGTGGGATAGAAGTACTTGAAGTCCTCCGTCTCCTCCGGCCAGCCCAGCGTGGAAAAGGGCCAGAGCGCGGACGAGAACCAGGTGTCGAGCACGTCCTCGTCCTGGGAGAGATGCACGCTGCCGCACTTGGGGCAGACGGTGGGCGTCT
>CALVTZ010000040.1 GCA_944363255.1 uncultured Clostridia bacterium | reverse complement strand
GCCCGACTACTCCCGCTGGTTTTTTCCCACAGTCAGAATACATTCCTCCGTGATATGAAGCCGCAGTTCGGCTTGTTTGTGCTTACATTCTACCACATTCTCCTGCGTTTTTCAACAAAAGCTGCCGTGAATAAACCCCAACAAAACCGCAACTCATGTCACCAAAACCGAAACAAACCGCGCATTTTGTTACCTGTCCGGGACATTCTCGTACCTTTCGGCTTGGGTATGGTGGGAGAGCGGCATTGTCTGTCAAAGGCGCGCAGCAATTTTGGATGAAAGGAAGAATGCTCCCTTCAACAAAATTCCCGCGCGTCCCCATGGGGCAGACCTTTGACAGACCGCGCCTTGCTCTCCCCGTTTTGGGTGCGCCGAAAGGTACGAACGTACCGAAATCGTACCGCTTCCGTTGGGGTTTTGTATCGGTACCGTTTGGGTATCGGCAGGAAACAGTACGTCAGCTGTGCCTGTTAATCCCTGCCGTAAAGGTGTACAATGAGAGCAAAAAATTTTGGAGGAAACAACATGAAGACAGCAGCCATTTATGCGAGATATTCTTGCGATGCGCAGACGGAGCAATCCATCGAAGGTCAGCTCCATGTCTGCAAGGAGTATGCGGAGAGGAACGGGATCGTCATTCTCGATACCTACATAGATCGCGCCATGACGGGAACCAATGACAACCGTCCCGACTTTCAGCGCATGATCAAAGACAGCGCCGAAAAGCGTTGGAATTTCATTCTTGTTTACAAACTCGACCGGTTTTCGCGCAACAAGTTTGAATCGGTCATCAACCGGAAAAAACTCTCGGACAACGGCGTTAAGGTACTTTCCGCAATGGAGAACATTCCCGATACGCCCGAGGGGATCATCCTCGAAAGTCTCCTGGAAGGCATGAACCAGTATTTTTCTGCGGAACTCTCGCAGAAGGTCAAACGCGGGATGCGGGAAACGCGGCTCAAAGGGTACTATCAGGGCGGGGGCTTGCCGTATGGGTACAGGGTCGAGGACAGAAAGATCGTCGTCGACGAGGAACAGGCGGAGAACGTGCGCTATATGTTCGAGCAATTTGCCAAGGGCGTCTATGTGCGGGAGATCATTGAAGCGCTGACGGCAAGGGGCGTAACATATCACGGCAAGCCGTTTGCCAAAAATACCGTCTATAATATCCTCAAGAACGAAAAATACTGCGGCGTCTACTATCACGGAGAGGAGCGCATCGACAATATGTATCCGCAGATCGTCCCCGACGAGATCTTTGAAAGGGTGCGGAATATCACGGAAAGCAACAAGCACGGAAAGCGCAGCGTGGAAGTGACGTATCTGTTGCGGCATAAACTGATATGCGGTTATTGCGGTCAATCCGTCATTGCGGAGAACGGCACGGCGCGCAACGGGGAGCGTCGATATTACTATAAGTGCCGCGGGAGAAAGGCGCGTGTGAACGACTGCAAGAAAGCGGCTGTTCCCAAGGAGGAATTGGAACGGCTCGTCCTGGACGCCGTTATCGGACAGCTCAAAGAGCCCGTGCTGATGGACAAGCTCGTCAACGCCATTCTGGCGGAACAGGAAAAGCGGAACAAGGAGAATTCCGCCTTGCTTGTGATGCAGCGCGAACAGTGGCAGAACGAGATCGCGCTCGACAATATCATGAAAGGCATTGAGCGCGGCATCATGAACAACACGACGAACAAGCGCATGAAGGAGCTGGAAGCGCGGCAGGAGGAGCTGGAACGCCTCATCCTCATCGAAAAGGGAAAGCAGGTGCGGCAATTCACCGAGCAGGAAGTGCGCAAATATTACGAACAGGCGCTGCGCATGGAGCGGCAGATGCTCATCAATTTCCTCATCGAGAAGATCGTACTTTTTGACGACAAGATTGAGATCTATTATACAAGCCCCATAACGAAAAGCCCTGACGATGGTCAGGGCTTTTGCATTGATAAGGGTATCGCACGATTGCAGGGCATAGAAATATCGCTCGCAATATTTTTCTGAACAAAGAAAAAACCTAAACCGATTTCCCTCACAAGGAGGGGTTCGATTTAGGTTTAACGTGGTGACCCGTACGGGAATCGAACCCATGTTACCACCGTGAAAGGGTGATGTCTTAACCGCTTGACCAACGGGCCAATCTATAAAAAAACGGCGAAATGCCGATTTTTTTTGGTAGCGATGAGTGGAGTCGAACCGCTGACCTATCGGGTATGAACCGATCGCTCTAACCAACTAAGCTACATCGCCGTATGGTTGCGGGGGCAGGATTCGAACGTGCGACCTTCGGGTTATGAGCCCGACGAGCTACCTGGCTGCTCCACCCCGCGATGTTGGTATCCGGATAACCGAATAGCTTATTTATTGTAACGGACAAACGCGCATTTGTCAACTGTTTTCTGAAAAAATTTTCGATTATTTTTTCTCCATTGCGGAATTTTGTAAGATTTCCCTTGTACGCATTCCAAAGAACGCTCTTTTGCAGGAAAATCGGTGGGGGAATACGCGCGAAGGGATTCGCCCCGATCGTGAAAAGCGCACGCTGCTTATCGCTCCTCAACCGTCAGGCTCACAAAGTTCGCTTGACTCCTTCCCTCGAGGGGGAAGGCGCCGTTCTCCCCGTGCGCTCCGTTTGCGGGTGCACAGAACGCGCCTTGGTCTTGTTCGTCAAGCGAAAGGGTGCGCATTGGTCGGGGGCACGCTTTCAGGGCGGGAATGGGCTTTTGCGCGCGCAATGCTTGCATTCGCGTTGCGATTGTGATATACTGAACGCAATGGCGCTCTTTGATGCAAAACCGTATGCGGGCAAGCGCGTGTGCGTTGCTCTTTCGGGCGGACGCGATTCCGTCGCGCTCCTGCACGCCTTTTTTGCGTGCGCGGACGCATACGACATTGCCCTCTCTGCGCTCACCTGCGAGCACGGCATCCGCGGGGAGACTTCCCGCCGCGATCTTGCCTTTGTGCAGGAGCTGTGCGCGCAGTACCAAGTTCCGCTCACCGTCTTTCAGGCGGACATCCCTGCGCGTGCCGCGCGCGAGGGCAGGGGTTTGGAGGAGACGGGGCGCATCTGGCGCTACGAATGTTTTCAGGCGCAGCGCACGAGCGGCAGGGCGGATGTTATCGCCACGGCGCATCACCGCGATGACTATGCGGAGACCATCCTCTTCCGCCTTTTGCGGGGCACGTCGCTTGCGGGGCTCAACGCCTTTCCGCAGCGTGAAGGCATCGTGCGCCCGCTCTTGCACGTTTCCCGCGCGCAGATCGACGACTACATCAAAGCACACGCGCTTCCCTTTGTGGAGGACGAGACGAACGCGGATGAGCGCTTCACGCGCAATCTGCTGCGCATTAGCGTGCTGCCCGTGCTCGAAGAGGCGCTGCCCGGTGCGGCGGAACACCTCGTGGACTTTGCAGAGCGCGTGCGGTTGGACGATGACTTCCTCTTCACCCTTGCGCGCGAAGGCGTGCGCGAGGCGGGGGAAACCGTGCGCGTCTCCTGCGCCCTGCCCGATCCCATATTCACGCGCGCCTGCCTCCTTGCGATCAAGCGGCAGGGGACGGAGCGCGACTACACCTCCTCCAACATCGCAGAACTTGCAAAGCTGCGGTCGCTGCAGAGCGGGCGGCGGGTGAACTTGCCGGGCGGACGCGTTGCGCTGCGCGATGGGCAAGACGTTCTCTTCTTTTTGGAGCATCCCCGCGCGTGGGAGGGGGAGCTTCCCTTCGCGCTCGGCACCCTCGATTGCGGCGGAGAGCCGCTCGTTGTCGGCGAGGGGGAACGCGCCGACGCGCTCTTCGTTGACCTCGACGCCTTCCCTGCGGGCTGCGTCGTGCGCACGCGGCGGGAGGGGGATACCTTCGCGCCCTTTGGCGGCGGGCGAAAGAGCTTGAAGAAATTTCTCACCGAGAAAAAGATCGCGGCGTGGGAGGGCGGGACGCTTCCCCTCACCGCCTGCGGAAGCGAGGTGCTCGCCGTGTGCGGCGTGGAGATCGCTGCCCGCGTAAAAATTACAGAAAAAACGGTGCGGAGGGGGTATCTGTACACGCCCGCCCGCGCGCCGAAATCTACTTTGGGAGGAAACAAATGATACATCCTGATTGCGAACGCATCCTGCTCACGGAGGAGGAGATCGCAGAGAAGGTCAAACAGGCTGCGGCTTGGCTGGACGAGCGCTACAAGGGCACCACGCCCATCGCGGTGAGCGTGTTGAAGGGCAGTGCGCTCTTCTTCTGCGACCTCGTGCGCGCCATGAAAACGCCCGTTTTCATGGAATTTATGATGGTGTCCTCCTACGGCGGATCGTCGGTGAGCTCGGGCATTCCCAAGATCGTGCTCGACCTCTCCGCCTCGGTGGAGGGGAAGGACGTGCTGCTCGTGGAGGACATCGTGGACTCCGGGCATTCCCTCGCCAAGATGCGCGCGCTGCTCGAAGGGCGCGGGGCGAAGTCCTTCACCGTCGTCACCCTGCTCGACAAACCCTCCCGCCGTCAGGTGCCAGAACAGGCAGACTACTCCTGCTTTGAGGTGGGCAACGAGTTCATCGTGGGCTACGGGCTGGACTACGACCAGCGCTATCGCAACCTGCCCTACATTGCCGTGCTCAAGGAGAGCGTATATACCAAATAACAGCAAACAAAAAACCGCCCCGCCGCGACTGCGGCGGGGCGGTTTTTTCTTTCACCTTATGCGGTGAATTGTGCCGATTTGAGGTTGTACACCAGCGTGCCGTGTTGATAGATGATGGGCACTTCCATGCGAATGAGGGCGTTGCGGTGGGTGTTGTTGTTGGGATCGCTCGCCTTCTTTGCATAGATGAGCGTCTGTCCCTGTCCGGGGTTGGTGGTGTTGTAGCCGATGCGCACCTGATAGCAGGGCATCTCCGTATTCACCGTGCCCGTTTCCGTGGTGTAGTTGGGCGCGTACTTGATCTCGGCGGGGGTATCCGTGCTCGCCTTGACTTCCCGCCCCGTCTGCGGATCGATGGTGCGGAAGGATGCGGGCGCCGTCATGTCCAGCCCGCGCAGCGCGAAGAGGATGATGTCGTTGTCGAGATAGGTATCCTTGCCGCTCAGCTTCACCTTCTTGCTGTCCGTCTTGCTCGTCTCGCTCGTCTCGCCCGTCGTCTCGTCCTTGGCGGCGGTGAAGCGCGTCGTCTCGATGACCGCCTCGCGCATATCGGCGTTGTACGTCGTCACCGTCTTGTAGTGATAGGTCGTGTAGTTGTTTTTGAGCTCGTCGCGGGGAGAGAAGGAGGTCGTGAGCGGGGAGGTGGAGACGACCTCCTTGGTGCTGCTCACGGGGCGCAGAGAGTCCGCTACGGAGGCAAAGACGGACTCCGTCGTCACCCTGTCGCGGAACCATTCGCTCGTCTCGCCGTTCAAAGAGAACTGCACGGAGATGTTCAGCTCGCTGCGCAGGCGGTAATACGCCTCGCCGCCCTGCACGGTGTAGCCGAGCGTGGTGGTGTACGTGCCCTTCTCGTAATTTACGGTGAACGCACCCTGGCTGCTTGCGGGCAGGTAGCTCACTTCATAGGTGAGCTGCTCGTTGGTATGCTGGGGAACGTCGCGCGTGCCCGTGTTGCGGTGCCAATTCGCGGTAAAGGAGAGCCCGCTTGCGCCGCCGCCGCACGCCGTGAGCAGGGCGAGGGGGGCAAGCGCAAGAAGACTTGCGATCTTTCTCTTTTTCATGGAATGCTCCAAATGATAGCGTTTTCATTCATTATAGCATATTTTTTATTTTTTGTACAAATAATTGCGTCCAATATCGGGAAATTTTTGTGAAAAGATGATATAATACCAATATCGATTACAAGGAGAAGCAGGGTATGATCAAGATCGTTGGCGCGCCCACCTTGCAGGACGCGCTCGAAGTGCTCGCCTCGGAGATCTCCGCGCGGGAGGCGCGGGGGGAGCGCAACCTCATCTTTTGCGAGGACAGGCTCACGCTGCTTGCCGAGCACGCCGTGCTCCGCGGGCAGGCGGGCAGTATCCTCACCGAAGTGACCACGTTCGCGCGCTTTCTTGCGGGCGGGCGCAAGGTGCTCTCCAAACAGGGTTCCGTCATGGCGATCTCCGCCATTTTGAGCGCGCGGGAGGAGGAGGGCTGTTTTAGCCGCAGCGCCGCTCCCGCCGTCTACGATACCATCGCCCAGCTCGCCGCATCCCGCGTGCGCCCAGAAGATCTTCGCGCCGCCGCCGAGGAGACGGAGGGGCTGCTCGGCGCAAAACTGCGCGACCTTGCGCAGCTCTCGCAGGCGTATTCCGACTTCCTCACGCAGGAGGGCTTCCTCGACGAATCGGGCTATCTCGCCCTGCTTCCGCAGGCGATCGAGGCGCTCGCGGGGGAGTGGAACGTCTTTTTCTTCGCCTTTCCCTCCTTCACCGCGCAGGCGCGGGAGGGGGTGCGCGCCGCCATCTCTAAGGCGAAAGACGTCGTGGGCATCTTCCTTGCGGGCAAGCAGGAGATCTACACCAACGAGGGGGCGCGGCTCTTCCGCAGCGTTGCAAGCGAGATGGGGGAGGCGCAGGTGACGATGGCGCCCTGCACGCTCGACGGGGAGGCGAAGTACCTCCTGGAGCGCATCTTCTCGCCCGCCGCATACGCGCAGCCGCCCCGCCCCGCAAAGGGGGTGCACTTCTTCTGCACCGCAGACGAATGGGAGGAGTACGACCGCGTCGCCGCGCTCATCCGTATGCACGTGGGGCAGGGACTGCGCTACCGCGACATCGCCGTGCTCGTGCCCTCCGAGGAGAGCTTCTCCGCCGTGGAAAAGGCGTTCTCCGCCTACCACGTGCCCTTCTATGCAGATAAGAAGCGCAAGTTCTCCACCCACCCCTTCTGCGACTACGCGCTCTGCGTGCTGGAAGCGGTCGCAGGCGGGCTGTTGCCCGCGGACGTGGACGCGATCTGCGCAAACGTATGCTTCGGCGAGGGCGACGCATACCGCAACTACCTCTTGAAATTCGCCGCATACCGCGGGGGCGCAAGGCGGGAGATCAAGGAGGGGGACGCCGTAACGGGGTACGACCGCGCCGCGCTCCTCTCCGCACGCGAACGACTGCTCTCCGCGCTCAGGCTCTTTCCCAAGACCGCCACGGGGCGGCAGTATGCGGATGGGGTGCGCGCCCTGTTGCAGAGCGTGAAGTGGGAGAACATCGAGCGTTCGCTCTCCGCCTACTGCACGGCGGAGGAGGCGCGCTTTCTCTCCATCGAACCGCTCGAAGGCGTGCTGCAGGAGATCTGCGCCGTGGCGGGAGGACGCACCTTCCCCGTGCGCGAGTTCGCCACCTTTTTGCGCAGCGGGCTGGAGACGCTCGAGCGCTCCATGGTGCCGCAGGCGCAGGACGTGGTGTTCGTGGGGGACGCGACGGAGAGCCGCCTTTTGCGCTTTCCCGTCGTCTTTGCGACGGGGCTCACGGACGCGTTGCCCCGCGTCAGTCAGGACACCGCCGTCATCACCGACCGCGAGATCGGGCGGCTGAAGGAGATCCGGGTGCAGATCGAGCCTGCCATCGCCGAGGTGAACGCCCGCGCACGGGAGAACCTTGCGCTCAATCTCTGCTCGTTTACGCAGCGGCTGTATCTCTCCCGCCCGCTCAAACTGCACGGCGAGGAGACGTCGGCGGGCGAGGTGACGGAATACGTGCTGCATGTGTACGACGCGGCACCCATGCCCGAGGTTTTCCCCTATAATTGCTGTGAATACGCCCCCGCGTTCTTCAATCTCGTCGCGCTCAAAGAGGACTTCGAGCGCGGCTTGGAGGAGGACGGCGGGCGGTACTCCGCGCTCGCTGCGGCGCTCATTGCGCTGGGCGAAGAGGAGCGCGTGAAAAAATTGACGGGAACGGGGGAGAAGGATCGCGTGCCCGCCGCAAAAGAGCTGTACTTTGCGCGGGGAACGATCTCTCCCACCCTGCTTGAGGGGTACTTCAAGTGCCCGTATGCAAGTTTTGCCACCAGCGCGCTGCGCTTGCGCGAGCGCGAGGAGGGCATGGTGCGCCACACCGACACGGGCAACTTCATACACACCGTGCTCGAAGAGGTCGCAAAGCGGGCGGACGAACTGCATGACGAGGGGGCATGTCGCGATTTTGCGCGAACGGTCGCGACCGAACTGCTCGATCGCCCCGTCTTTCGCGCGCTGCGCGATACGGACGCGGGCAAGTACACCGCCTCCCGCCTGCTCTCCGAGAGCGCAGTGGTCGCCGTGGCTGCATGGCGGCAGCTCAAAGGCTCCGCCTTCCACGTGCGCAACGCGGAGGGGCAGATCGCGCTGCCCGAGCTGAACATTGCGGGCAAGGCAGACCGCATCGACGAATCGGACGACTATGTGCGCGTCATCGACTACAAGTCGGGCAGCTACGATTTGAGCGCGGGCGTGTACTACACGGGCAGGCGGCTGCAACTGCAGCTCTATCTGCTCGCCGCCTCCAAGGGCGGGAGGCCTGCGGGCGCATTCTACTTCCCCGCGGCGGATAATTTCAGCAAGGTCGATGAGGAAAAGTGGCGTCTGGAGGGCTTCTACAACGATGACCGCGACGTCATAAACCGCATGGATACCGCCCTGAAGGAGGGCGAGGAGAGCACGCTCTTCAAGGGCAAACTTGCGGCGGGCGGAAAAAAGTCGGAACAGGGGATGAATGCGGAGGACTTCGCCGCCTTTCTCGACTATGCCGTGCTCGTGAGCGCGGGCGCCAAGCGGGAGATGGAGGCGGGCTACGTCGCCCCCCGCCCCTTTTCCGGGGAGTGTTCTTACTGCAACTTTAAGGGAATGTGCGCCTTTTCGGGCGAGGTGCGCAAGGAGCGGGCGATCAAGTGCAGCGAGATCGTTTCCATCGTCAAGCGCAGGAGGGAAGAATGAATCTGACAGAGGAACAAAAGCGGGCGATCGCGGAAGAGGGCAGGATCATCGTCTCCGCCTCGGCGGGCAGCGGCAAGACCTTCGTCATGATCGAGCGGCTCGTCGCCTATATCCTGGGCGGGGGAAGCGTCGATCGCATCCTCGCCGTCACCTTCACCAAAAAGGCAGCCGCGCAGATGCGCGACCGCCTGCGCAAGGCGATCTTAAAGGGCATCCACGAGCGCAGCGGCGAGGAGGCAGCGCGCCTCAAAGAACAGCTCCCCCTCCTGCCCCTTGCGGACATCAGCACCATCGACGCGCTCTGCACGCGGCTGCTGCGCACCTATTTCTTCGTGGTGAAGGCAGATCCCGCCTTCCGCGTTGTGCCGCAGGACAGTCCGGAGGGGCAGGCGCTCGTTGTGCGCGCCCTCGACGAGACGTTTGAGGCGGCGTACGCGCAGCCGAGCGAGGGCTTCTCCCGCCTGCTCGAGGTGTACTTCCACAAGAAACAGGATACGAAGCTGCGCGACATGGTGTGCGCGCTGTACAAGGAGGTGAGCGGGCAGGAGGACGCCGTCTCCGTGCTGGAGTGGGCGCGTACGGTGCAGCCCTTTGACGACGTGTGCAGCTACCTTTACGAATACTATATGGGCAGGGTGCAAAGCTGCAAGGCGTATGTGCAGCAGGCGAAGGAGACGGCAGTCGCCTTGCAGCACAAAACCGCCCTCAAACGAATCGCCACGATGGAGCAGATCTTCGCGGCGCTCGAAGGGTGCAGGGAGCTTTCCGCGCTGTGCTCGCTCGAAGAGATGAGAGTGCCCAATGCGCTCTCCAAGTCGGACGAGATGGAGGGTGCGGAGCGCGCAATGGCAGTCCTGCTCGCCAAGGCGGGCACGGAACTGCGTTCGCTGCTCAAGACGGTGCGCGGGTACCGCATCGAGGAGGAGCGCGTCCGCTGCCAAAACGCGCAGGAGTACGCCTCCGCCCTTGCAGAGCTCACCCTCGCCTTCGAAGCGAACTATACGCGCCTCAAACGGGAGGCGAACGCGCTCGACTACAACGACATCGCCCATCTCGCCCTCGCCATTTTGAAGGACGAGAACATTATCGCGTCGCTCAAAGATAAGTACAGCCGCGTGTTTGTGGACGAATATCAGGACGTGAACCCCGTGCAGGAAAAGCTCGTCTCCCTGCTCTCGGGCGAGAACGTCTTTTTGGTGGGGGACGCAAAGCAGGCGATCTACGGCTTCCGCGGCAGCCGCTCGGAATACTTCGAGCGCAAGGAGCGGGACTTTGGCACGACGCTGCGCCTTTCTACCAACTTCCGCTCCGCGCCCGCCATTTTGAAGGCGGTCAACCGCGTGTTCCTGCCCATCTGGGAGGGGTACGTGCCCATGCTGGGCGGGGAACGCTACGGCGAGCATCAGGGCAAGGTCGCCTTTCACTTCGTCAAAAAGGAGGAGAAGGAGGCGGGTGCCCTGCGCGATGTGTACTCCGTGTTCGGGCAGGAGCCGTACAGCGAGGAGCACGCAACGGCGCGCGAAGTGCTGCGTCTCGTGCGCGAGGAGCTGGGCAGCCGCTACTTCGATCCCGATAGCCAGAGCGAAAAGACGGTGACGTACGGCGACATCGCCATTCTCGTGCGCAACAAGTCGACCATCGCCGCCGCGGTCGTACGCGCGCTCAGCAAGGAGTGCGTGCCCGTCGTCTCCGCAACGGAGGTGAACGTGTGCGACTTCTTCGAGGCGCGCCTTGTCATCGATTGGCTGTCCTATATCGACAATGCCGAACAGGACATCCCCATGGCGACCGCGCTGCTCTCCTTCCCCGGCGGATTTTGCGAGAGCGAGCTTGCTGCCATTCGCCTTGCTTGCCCCGGCGTCTACGCGTTC
>CALVTZ010000039.1 GCA_944363255.1 uncultured Clostridia bacterium | reverse complement strand
CCTACCGCGATCTGCCCGTGCTCATGAACCAGTGGGCGAACGTCATGCGTTGGGAAAAGACCACCCGTCCCTTCCTGAGAACGAGTGAATTCCTCTGGCAGGAGGGGCACACCGTGCATTCCTCCGAGGAGGAGGCAATGGAGGAGACGCTCGCCATGCTCGACGTGTACGCAGAGTTTGCAAAGACCTGCCTCTCCATGCCCGTGCTCACGGGCAGAAAGACGGAGAAGGAAAAGTTCGCGGGCGCAGTTGCCACTTTCGGCATGGAGGCAATGATGCACGACGGAAAGAGCTTGCAGGCGGGCACCACGCACTACCTGGGGCAGAACTTCTCCAAGGCATTCGATATTAAATTCCTCGATCGGGACGGCGTGCAGAAGTACGGCTATACGACGAGCTGGGGCGTTTCCACCCGTCTCATCGGCGCGCTCATCATGACGCACGGCGACAAGCGCGGGTTGGTGCTTCCGCCCGTCGTCGCGCCCGTGCAGGCGGTCATCGTGCCCATCGCGTCCAAAAAGCCCGGCGTGCTCGACGCGTGCGCTGCGCTCAAAGAGCGCCTCAAGAAGGCGGGCGTGCGCATCGTGCTCGACGACAGCGACAATTCGCCCGGTTGGAAGTTCAACGAGTGGGAGATGAAGGGCGTGCCCGTGCGCATCGAACTTGGCCCGCGCGACATCGAGGCGGGCAAGATGGTGTGCGCGCGCAGGGATACGCTGGAAAAGACGGAGCTTGCGCTTGAAAATGCCGAGGAGGGTATCAAGGCGCTGCTCGACAATATCGCGACCACCATGTACGAGCGCGCAAAGGCGCGCATGGACAGCCGCATCGTAAACGCCAACTCCCTTGTTGCGCTGCTCGAAGGGGTGAATACGGGCAACTTCGTGCGTGCAGGCTGGTGCGGATGCCGTGAATGCGAGGACAAGGTAAAGGAATTTGCACAGGCGACCGCGCGCGTCATGGACAAGGAAAACAGCGCGGAGACGTGCATTGCGTGCGGCAAGAAGGCGGAGCATACCGTCATCTTCGCGCGCGCATATTGATGGTGAAGGGGGAACAAGCATGAAACATACCGATATTTTTGACGTGCTCACCAAGCAGGAACTGCTCGGCAAAGAGGTCACCGTGTGCGGCTGGGTGCGCACCTTCCGCGATTCTGCGCAGGTCTGCTTTTTGGAACTTGCCGACGGCACGAGCTTTGCCCGCCTGCAGGCCGTCATCGCAAAGGACAGCGTGCAGCTCGATCCCGAGTGCAGCAAGAACGGCGCCGCCGTGTGCGTCACGGGCGAAGTCGTCAAGGCGTACAAGGGCGAGGGGAACGAACTCAACGTAAGGAGCATTTCGCTGCTTGGTGCCTGCCCGCCCGAGTATCCCATTCAGAAGAAGCGCACGACGCTTGAGTTTTTGCGCACCATTCCGCACTTGCGTTTGCGCACGAACACCTTTACGGCGGTGTTCCGCGTGCGTTCGGTGGCGGCACAGGCGATCCACCGCTACTTCCACGAGCACAGATATTACTATATCAATACGCCCATCATCACGGCGAGCGACTGCGAGGGCGCGGGGGAGATGTTCCGCGTCACCACGCAGCCCTGGAACAGCAAGGCAGAGAGCGAGGCGGCGTACTATAAGGACGATTTCTTTGGCAAGAAGGCAGGGCTCTCCGTCTCGGGGCAGCTGGAAGGGGAGGTCGCGGCGACCGCGTTTTCCAAGATCTACACCTTTGGGCCCTCCTTCCGTGCGGAGAAGTCCAACACGACCAAGCACCTTTCCGAGTTCTGGCACGTCGAGCCCGAAGTCGCCTTTGCAGAGCTTCCCGATATCATCGAGATCGCAGAGGAGATGCTCAAATACGTCATTCGCGCCGTGCTCAACGAGTGCCCGGACGAGATGGATTTCTTTGACAAGTTCGTGGAAAAGGGCTTGAAGGACAAGCTCAACCACGTTGTGGAAAGCGACTTCGCCGTGTGCGACTATACGGACGCGATCAAACTGCTTCAGGAGGCGGACGTCAACTTCCAATTCCCCGTGGATTGGGGGTGCGATCTGCAGACGGAGCACGAGCGCTATCTCACCGAGCAGGTGTTCAAAAAACCCGTGTTCGTCACCAACTATCCCAAGGAGATCAAGTCCTTCTACATGAAGCAAAATGCGGACGGCAAGACGGTCGCCGCAACCGACTTGCTCGTGCCCGGCATCGGCGAGATCATCGGGTGCAGCGAGCGCGAGGCGGATCTTGAAAAGTTGAAGGCCGCCATGGTCGCACGCGGAATGGATATGAGCGCCTATGCGCAGTACCTCGATCTGCGCGTGTTCGGCAGCGTGCCGCACAGCGGCTTCGGGCTGGGCTTCGAGCGCTTTGTCATGTACGTCACGGGCATTGAAAATATCCGCGACGTCACGCTCTTCCCGCGCTGGGTAGATAACGTTATGTAACGTTCGTCCAATCAAACACATTGCAAGAGATGCGAGCTTTCGCATCTCTTTTTTCATAAATTTGAATGGATGCCTTTACTTGGTGCGCCCGCTGTGCTATAATAGAAAGGCATAGCAAGTTCAAATATTGTAAAATTATGTATGGCAGGTGTGGTATGGAATTGCGTGTCTTGCGTTATTTCTTGGCAGTCGTGCGCGAGGAGAATATCTCGCGCGCGGCAGAGGTGTTGCACATTACTCAGCCTTCGCTCTCGCGCCAGCTTGCGCAGTTGGAAGAGGAGCTGGGCGCAAAGCTCTTTGTGCGCGGCAACCGCAAGATCGAGCTCACAGAGGCGGGAATGCTGTTGCGCCGCCGTGCAGAGGAGATGGTCGCGCTGGCAGATAAGACGGAGCAGGAGTTCTTCGAGCGCAACGGCGGGGAGGACATCAGGGGCACGATCTCCATTGGCAGCGGCGAGATCATTGCAGTGAGCGAGCTTGCCAAGATGATGAAGGCGTTCATCGTCGATTATCCGAATATCAACTTCAACTTCTATTCGGGCAATGCCGATAACATCAAGGAGGAGATCGACAAGGGCATCCTGGACTTTGGTCTGCTGTTGGAGCCTGTGGAGATCGACAAATACGACTATATTCGTATGCCCGTGCAGGAGCATTGGGCGGCGATCGTACCCAAAGATTCTCCGCTCGCCCAAAAGGAGCGCGTGTCCCCGCAAGATCTGCTGGATAAACCGCTCATTCTTCCCAGCCGCAATCGCGTGAAATCGGAACTTGCCAATTGGTTTGGCGTTGCATTTGACGAGATGAACGTATTTTCCTCCAATAACCTGATCACCAACGCTGCGCTGCTTGTCGAGCAGGGCTTGGGGTATGCGCTCACCGTCTATGGCGCGGTATCGCTGTACGGCAACGAAAAGGTGTGCATCAAGCGGCTTACGCCCGATCTTTACAGCACTTCCGTCATTGCCTGGAAGAAACACCAGCCGATGGGCAGAGCGGCGGCGCAATTCCTGCATCACATTCGTATGTCTATTGAGCATATAAGAAGATAAAAAATAGGTATTAGACATATTAAATATGTTGCGATATAATGTAAGTGTCGATGAAGTTCGGCACTTACATTTTTTATGAGGCAAACGTGACCATTCAACAAGCGAGTGTACAATTTAATGTGACGGAGGCGGAGATCGCAGAATATGTAGAAAAGGGCTTGCTTTCGCACACAGACGAAGGCTTTGCGGAGCAGGACTTTCGGCACGTTGGGCTTGTTCGTTCCCTGCTTGTGATGGGGATGGAGGAGCAGACCATTCGCCGCTATCTGTCGCTCTTGGGGCGTGACAATTCGCAGCGCGAACAAGTAAACCTGCTGCGCAAGTTCCGCGCCCACTTGCTGGAGCGCATCCATCGTCACCAACAATCGCTCGATCAAATCGATTATTTGATCTATCACACCACACATTGAATAACAATCAAGGAGAAAAGATATGAAGAAGGACATTGGAAATGGCATCGCACTCTATCCCATGCCGCTCGTCGTCGTGGGGGCGTATGTGGACGGCAAGCTCAACTGGACGTTGGTGGGGCACCTCGGGATCATCGGTCACGATCGCATGATGATCAGTCTTGCAAAGCCGCACTTCATCAACAAGGGCATTCGCGAAACGGGTGTGCTCTCCGTGAATATCGTAGACAGCGCGCTGCTGGAGCGCGCCGACTATGTGGGGTGCGTGAGCGGACACAAGAAGGATAAGTCGCAGGTATTTTCCTTTGAGGTAGGAAAGTGCGGTGCGCCTTTGATCACCAAGTCGCCGCTCAGCATGGAGTGCAAGGTGGTGGATGTGTACGAAACGGCGGGCTTTGAAAGTTTCATCCTCTCCGTAGAGCACACCTATGCAGAGGAGAGCGTCTTGGACGAGAAGGGCAAGATCGACTATCGCAAAGTCAAGCCCGTGCTCTTTGAGATGCCCACCTATGAATATTTGGAAACGGGCGAGGTCCTGGGCAAGTGCATGAGCTTTGCCGCAAGCGCGCACTAAAAAGAGGAGGACAGGATGAAACGAGTTTTGGTTTGGATGGCAACGCTCATGTTGGCGCTCGTCACCGTGTTTACGGCGTGTACATCAAACGGCGATACGGACGGGGAGCAGGACGCGCCTACGGGAGAGGGCGCGAATGCCTATTACACGGTAGAATTTAACAGCAACGGCGGAAGCGAAGTGCAATCGGCACGCGTGCTCGCGGGCAATCCCGTGCGCCGTCCCACACCGCCCGTTCGCGCAGGATATTTTCTCAACGGTTGGTACACCGATGCGCAGACGAGCGCAGAAAACGAGTGGGACTTTGAGCGCGACCGTGTCAATTCCGATCTCACGCTCTATGCGGGCTGGACGGCAAATGAGAGCGTGCAGCCGACGGATAGTCTCACTTATCAAATCAACGACGCGGGAACGGGTTATATTGTGACGGGCGCGGGCGAGGAGACGGTGCTCGTGATCCCTGCAGAACACGAGGGGTTGCCTGTGACGGAGATCCAAGGACATCACGGAACGGGCGCATTTGCAAGTTCGGCAATTACATCTGTTGTCATTCCGGACAGCGTCGAGGTCATCGGGCAAAATTCCTTTTATGGGTGCAACAGCCTCACGCAGGTCATCATCGGTGCAGAAAGCAAGCTCAAGGAAATGGGCAACAATGCCTTCTCGGGCTGTGATCTGCTGGAGAGCATCTATCTCCCTGCATCGCTCGTGACGCTGGGGAACAACGTCTTCAACAACTGCGGCGGAATGCAGGAGTTTGTCGTGGCAGAGGGGAACAGCATGTACCGCGCGGAGAACGGACACCTCATCGAGCGAGCAAGCAATACGCTGCTGCGCGGGGCAAACAATGCCAACGTGCCCGAAGGCGTGACCACGCTTGCGGTGGGCGCATTCCGCAGGGCAAACGGCATTACGCAGTTAAACCTTCCTACTTCCGTTACGAACATCGGCAACTACTTTATTGCAGATAGCACGATCACGGAGATCAACTATGCCGGCACGCAGCAGCAGTGGGATGCCATCGAAAAGAGCGAACGTATGTGGAATTATGGCAATCGGGATGTCGTAGTAAACTTTGAAGCGTCGATTGCCGATGCGCAAACGGAGGTGCTTGTTGTGTATTTCTCGGCAACGGGCAATACGGAAGGGGTGGCGCAAGAGATAGCGCAGCAGGCGAAGGCTGCGCTCTGGGAAATTACTGCCGCAACACCCTATACCGCGCAGGACATCAACTATACGATTACAAATTGCCGCGCAAACGTAGAGCAGCGCGATGAAAATGCGCGCCCCGAACTTGCAGGTTCTGTGCCCGATTTTGCCAAGTACGACATCATATTTGTGGGCTATCCCATTTGGCAGGGCATTGCGCCGCTCATCATTCAAACCTTCCTGGAGGGGAACGACTTCACGGGCAAGCAGGTTTACACCTTCTCCACCAGCGCGTCCTCTTCGGGCAGTAGGGCGCACAGCGCGTTGGTCTCTGCCTACCCGCAAATCGCTTTGCAGGAAAACTTACACTTTACCTCCGGACAGCTCTCCTCAGCGCAATCGCGCGTGAAGGATTGGCTTGTGCGCATCGGGCTTGCATAACAGTTAAAAAAGTCAGAGTCGGCAAAAAAGAACGGCATAGCGTGTGCTATGCCGTTCTTGTTGTGTCGGGAAGGGGACTCAGGCATCCAAGCCGAGCGCTGCGCGAATGTGTTGCGTCCAGACGGAGTAACCCGCTGCGGTGAGGTGAATGCCGTCGGGTTTGAAATAGTCGGGGACTGCATTCATGCCGTCCGTCGTCGTCAGCGCCTTTTCCAGGTCAATAATATTCAGCCAATCGTTTTCCACGCCGTACGCCTTCATGCCTTCGATGAGCCTGCCATATTCCAACGTGTACTCGCCGTTGGAGAAGTTGTTGGGCACGGGGAGGGAGAGCACGTAGTGGATGCGGGCGGTGGGGAAGTCTGCGTGCATCTTTTCGAGGAGCTGCGCGAGCATTTCGCACGTCTCCGCACCCGTGTGTCCCTGGGTGTTGATGTTGTTTCCGCCCAGGAAGAGTACGATCTGTGAGGGGGCGAAGGGTTTGACGAGGCGGTCGTACGCATAGAGCCAATCTTCTACGATCGTTCCGCCGATGCCCACGTTGTATGTGAGCGTATCTGCGCCCAGATCTTCCTGATAGGTATCCCAGAAGTCGATGGTGCTCGAACCTGCAAGTAGGATGCCGCCCGTCTGCGCACCCTCGTACTCTTTCGCAAGCGCTTGAATGCGCGATTCAAAGGGGGAGACATAGGTGGGCTCCTTCATGTTCTGCGCAAATTCGCTAATGACGGCGGCATCCGTCTCCAAGACAAGACAAGAAACTTTCACGGTGCTGTCCTTTCCGCCCAACTTGACGGCGGGGTTCGTAAGCGTGAAGTCTGCCGTGTAGTACACAAATCCGTCCATGAGGAAGGAGCACGTTCCGGCGTTGTTCACGATGGTGAAGTTGAGCGATGCGGGGTTCGCCGTTCTGGGGGCGAGGATGCGGCGATACCCGCTCCATGCGCTGTCGCCGTTCTGATGCTCGGTGAATACCTGATAGCTCGATGTCGCCTCGTCGTACTCATGCACAAAGCGCAGGGCGTGCGTGTCGTCTGCGCGCATTTCCAGCACGCCTTGGCTCCAATTCTTGCAATTGTAGAGGGAGATTGTGCCGTCCAGCATCCACGATTCGCCCTGCACGAGCGCGCCGTCATGATACAGCCATGCGCTCGCCTCCTCGCGCCCCTTCTTGTAGAAGGTGCCGTTCTGCCCTGCCTCAAATGCGCTCTCCTGCGTGAGTTCGGTTGCGGAGTCGCTCGTTGCAAAGGGGGAGGTCGTGCCGTTCAACGTCTGCATGAGTGCGTCGAAGTCCTCGCCGTAGTGCACGGTGGTATTCGTCCACGTGGAGCTGCAATATTGCCGCGAGGCAAAGGCGTAGCCCGTGTAGCCCCAATTCGTCTCGTAGGTGTAGATCTTGGTGAAGGTGGTATATGCGCTGTCCTTCCACCATACTTCGATCCTGCCGTTGTCATACACAAAGGCATAGTCAAAGGTGTAGTCCGTTCCCTGCGTCATGTTATTCAGCGCGCGCACGCTCGTGAGTGCGATGCTGTTTTCGGTGGGATAGGCGTGGAAGCTGTTGTTCGTGGGGTAGCGGAAGAGATGGAATTTGATAAAGTTTTGCATGGACTGATAGATCTGGAATTCCAGCTTGCTCGCGCTGCCTCCCGTCGTCTTGGTGTCATATACGCGCACGCTGCCCGTTACCGCATATTCATATCCGCCCACGGGAACGCCCTTGTCGTACAGCGCCGCCATGATGCGTCCGTTGGAGGTGGGGTTGTTCAGCTCGAGCGAACCGTCCTCGTTTTGTACGATCTGTTCTATGCGATCGCCCGAATTGATGAGCGTTGTTCCGATGAGGGTATCGGTATAGCCGATGAGCGCGCTCTCGAATGCCGCCTGCGCCTGCGCTGCGTTGTGCTCGGTCGTGATATTGCGCACGATGGCGCTGCACGATACGGTACTGATGCACGCTTCGGAATGCGCCATGGAGGGCAGGGCGCGGCGATATACCGTCTCGCCCTCGTAGGCGAGCGCCGCCTCGTTTCCGCTGTGGTAGAGCGTAAAGGAGTAAAATTCGCCCTCCGTGAAGGGAATGTTGGAGACGATGGGCGTAAGATTTCTGAACCCGCCGCGGTCGCGGTAATCGGTGTACAGGGTGAACTGCGTTTCGCTGAGCCCGCGCAGGAGATAGCGGATCATCGTGTTGCCCGTCTCATAGGACATGAGCACGATCTCCGCGTCCTTTTTCAGCCCAACGAAGGAGATCTCCATCGAGAAGGAGTACGTATTCGAGAGGGGAAGCCCGTTTGTGCCCAAGATGGCAGTTGCGCCGTTCACAACAAAGCCCGTGGCATTCTCGTAGTCGTACGATGCGTTGCTCGCGCTTGCGTAGTTGGTGCGGGAGAGCGCGCCAAAGGGCTTGACCACTTGAACGGGATAGCTGTTCTCCGCAGTCGTACCGTCCTCCGCCGTCACCTTCACCGTGATGGTGTGGTTTGCGTCAACGCTCGCCTCATAGCGCGCCGCCGCGCTCGTGAGCGTTACATTGAGCGCAGTCTCCAACGTTTCTGCGTGGTAGTCTGCGTATTCCTGTTCTGTGAGCAGGAAGCTGCCGTCCGCCTCTGGCGCCTTATCCATGAGCGTGACCGTGTATGTGGTATCCGAACTCTTGACGCGCACCGTGTAGGTATGGTCCTTTTTTGTGCCATCCTCTGCGGTGACGGTGAATTTAAGCGTCTGTCCCTCGATGACAAGCGCAACGCTCGCCTTTTCCGCAAGGGTATATTCCGCCTCGTCAATAGGGGTTTGCGCGTTCTGCAATGCCGTCCATTGCGCGTTGGTGAGGGCAACGCCGCCTTCCGCAACATTCACCCCAGAAACCGAGGTGAGCGCAAAGGTGGTGTCGCTGCTCAAAACTGTTACCGTGTAGGTATAGTCCTTTTTCGTGCCATCCTCTGCGGTGACGGTGAATTTGAGCGTCTGACCTTCGATGATAAGCGCAACGCTTGACTTTTCTGCAAGGGTGTATTCCGCCTCGTCAAGGGGATTTTCCGCGCTCTGCAATGCCGTCCATTGCGCGTTGGTGAGAGCAATGCCGCCTTCCGCAACATTCACCCCCGAAACCGAGGTGAGTGCAAAGGTGGTGTCGCCGCTCAAAATAGTTACCGTGTAGGTGTAGTCCTTTGTCGTGCCGTCCTCTGCGGTGACGGTGATGGTGAGCGTCTGCCCGGAAAGGGAAGCCGTCGCGCTCGCCTTCTCGTGCACGTCAAAGGAGAGCAGGGAGAGGGGATCCTCCGCACCGCGCAGTTGCTCCCATTGCGCGGCGGTGAGCTGTACGCTCGTATCCGTCACGGTGACTTCGCACACGCTGTGCAGCGTAAGGTCGGTCGCCGACGACTTCGCGCCGCAACCCGCGAGAACGGACAGCGACAGCGCAGCGAGCAGCAGGATCGTGCCAATAAAGCCTTTTTTCACAATCGTACCTCAATGGAAATAATTTCTCTTGAATATTTCCTCTATTCATAGTATAATGTAGAAAATTATTCATTTCAACGGTATTTATTGCGCGGTTAAGTGCAAAATATTGCGCTAACGGAGGGGCTTTGTGATCTGTCATGAATTAAATCCCGACTTTCGCGACGGAACGTATATTCAATTTCAACGCGAAGATTTTCGCCGCGACCATCTTCTGTACAACCTCACGCAATGCGGCTATGTGGTGGCGGGGGAGAAGTACGCCGTCAGCCGCTCCGAATACGACGCCTTCGCGTTGCTCTATTGCGTGCGCGGCAGCGCGCAGCTGGAGTTTGGCGGAAAGACGTATGTGGCGCAAAAGGGCGATCTCATCTTCTTTGATCAGATGCAGCGGCACAGGCTCTTCAATCGCTCGTCCGAATGCTTTTGCGCGCACTATCTCTATGCGTACGGAAACAACTTGCGGCAATTCTTCAACGCCTTCTTCCTGCGGCACGGGTGCGTACTGCGAGACTATCGCGGGGAGCTCTTCATCAGAAATGTGAGCGCGCTGTACGACAGCATCCACAGGGGCACGGAGGATCGCTTTGAAAGCTCCCACCTCATCTATGAAATGCTTCTTGACATCATGCGATACTGCGAGGGCGAGGCGGAGGAGGACGCGCAGATCGTGCGCGCAAAGGAGTATATTGCGATCAACTATGCCAACCAGCTCACGTTGAGCGACATGGCGGAGGTGGCGCATTACAGCAAGTATTACTTCCTGCGCCGCTTCCGCGCCGTCACGGGCATGACGCCGGGGGAATACCTCGAAAACGTGCGATTCGAGCAGAGCAAGCACCTGCTCGGCGACAGAAAGCTCTCCGTGGCGCAAGTCGCCGAAGGGGTGGGGTTTGCCGATCGGCGGGGACTTACGGCGGCATATCGCAAGCGAACGGGCTTTACGCCCTCCGAATATCGCAAATTCGTGTTGGGAAATAAATAAGGGGGCTTGAAAGGCAAGGCGAAGCGTGCTATACTATGGGTATGAGATTGGTGTTATTTTGTGACTATGGCTTGGACGACGCGCAGGCAACGGCAGACGCGCTGCGCCATGCGCGGGCAGACGGCTACGAAGGCGTCGATCTGGTGGCGATCGCGGGCAATGTGCCCTGCGCGGTCTCCCTGCGCAACGCAAAAAAACTCGCCGCCGCGCTGGGCGCGGAGGCGGGATTCGTGCGCATTGTCGATACGACAGCC
>CALVTZ010000038.1 GCA_944363255.1 uncultured Clostridia bacterium | reverse complement strand
CTACCGCTAAACGGGGGCGGTCCTCGCGCTTGCAATCGCCTCCATCGCGGACAACAGGATGCGCAAGGGCAAGGCGCTCTGGACGGAGCAGCCCGCGGGCGAGAAGCCCGTCTTTTACGAGGCGGACGAGGAGGCGGGCGAGGCGCTCTACTGCGCGCGCAAGGTGGTGGAGATGAAGCGCATGGGCTACCGCTATTCGGACTTCGCCGTGCTCATGCGCATCAACGCGCTCACCCGCTCCTTCGAGCAGGAATTTACCAAATACGGCATTCCCTACAAGATCTTCGGCGGCTTCAAGTTCTTCGAGCGCAAGGAGGTCAAGGATATCCTCGCCTACCTGCGCGTCATCGCCAACCCCTTCGACGGCGAGGCGGTCATGCGCATCATCAACGTGCCCAGGCGCGGCATTGGCGACAAGACGGTGCAAACGCTCATGGAGTACGCGCAGCAGGAGGAGCTCTCGCTGTACGACGCCGTGCTCGACTGCGACCTGCTTCCGCTTGCCGCGGGCGCAAGGGAGAAGGTGCGCGCCTTCGGCGCGTACATCAAAGATCTCGTCGTGCGCTCGCAGGAGCTGGATCCTTCCCGGCTCGCCGCCTATCTCGTGGAGAGTTCCGGCATGAAGGAGCAGTACGCGGGCAATCAGGATGAAAACGTTGCCAAGCGCGCGAATATCGACGAATTTCTCAACTCCGTCGACGAGTTCGTGCGCATGAACGAGGGCGCGTCGCTTGCCGACTATCTGCAGATGATCACCCTCTATTCGGATACGGACGAGATGGACGAGGGGGAGTATATCACCATCGCCACCGTGCACGCCGTCAAGGGATTGGAATTCCGCTGCGTGTTCTTCGCGGGGCTGGAGGACAATATCATGCCCACCTCGCGCGCCCTCGACGATCCCTCCGCGCTCGAAGAGGAGCGCAGGCTCATGTACGTCGCCATCACGCGCGCCCGCGAGCAGCTCTTCCTCACGCGCAGCCGCAGCCGCTATCTGTATGGCAGAAGGGAGCCCACCATGCGCTCCCGCTTCGTGGAAGAACTCAAGGAGGAGCTGGGCATTTCCGCGCGCAGCGCAGGCATGGAGGAGCGCCGCGGCTACGGAAGTTCGTACGGAAATTCTTACGGAAATTCGTACGGCGGATACAACCGCAGCGGGTGGGGCAGCTCCTCGCCCGTGCGCGTGGGGCGCGCAAGCGCGCAGCGGGAGGACGACTCCTACTACCGCACGTTCGGGGGAAGCAGAAGCACGCCTTCGAATGTGCCCGCACCCAAGCCCGCGCCCTCGTTCGCCCCGCCCGTGGTCTCAAAAGAGAAAGACGTATCAGGATTTCAGGTCGGCGTGCACGTAAAACACGCGCGATTTGGCGAGGGCGTGATCACCGCCGTGCGCGGGGGCGGCAGCAATCTCATCATCACCGTTCACTTCGACACGGTGGGCAATAAAGACCTCGCGGCGGCGCTCGCGCCGCTCACCATCGTGTGACGGGGGAGGCAAGGAGGAGCGATATGCAGCAGAGGATGCGATACCTTGTGGATACGCTCAACCGTTGGGCGCACGAATACTACGTGCTGGACGCGCCCAGCGTGAGCGACCGCGAATATGATAAACTGTATGACGAACTGCGCGCATTGGAGCGCGAGAGCGGGGTGGTGTATCCCGATTCGCCCACGCGCCATGTGGGGGGCGAACCCGTCAAGGCGTTCGCGCGGCACGCGCACATCGCCCGCCTGTACAGCCTGGACAAGGCGGTCACGGAGGACGAGCTCTCCGCCTTCTTCACCCGCGTGAACAAGGTGGACGGGAGCGCGCACTTCACCGTGGAATACAAGTTCGACGGGCTCACCGTCTGCCTCACCTACGAGGGGGGCAAGTTCGTGCGCGCCACCACGCGCGGCAACGGCGTGGAGGGGGAGGACGTCACCGCGCAGGTGCTCACCATCAAGAGCTTCCCGCTCACCATCTCTTACACGGGCACGCTGGAAGTCAGGGGGGAGGCGATCATCCGCCTCTCCGTGCTCGACGCCTTCAACGCGTCCCACCCCGAAGAGCAGCTCAAGAACGCGCGCAACGCGGCGGCGGGCGCCATTCGCAACCTCGATCCCAAGGTGACGGCGCAACGAAAGCCCGAGATCTTGTTCTACGACGTCAACTACATGAGCGAGCAGCCCGTCCTCTCCCAACAGGAGGCGATGGCGTTTTTGCAGCGGGAGGGGTTCAAGACCTATCCCTACTTCAAGGTGTGTTCCACGGCGGAAGAGGTGCAGGCTGCCATCGATGAGATCGAGCTGGAGCGCAGGAAGATCGACGTCTTGACGGACGGCGCCGTCGTCAAGACGGACGAGGTGCGCGTGCGCGAGCAGATGGGCTATACGGATAAATTTCCCCGCTGGGCGATCGCTTACAAGTTCGAGGCGGAGGAGGCGGAGACGACGGTGGAGCGGGTGTTCTGGCAGGTGGGGCGCACGGGCAAGCTCACCCCGCTCGCGCAAATTTCCCCCGTCGATCTCGCGGGGGCAACGGTGCGCCGCGCCACCCTCAACAACTACGGCGACCTTACGCGCAAGGGCGTGAAGGTGGGGGCGCGCGTCATGGTGCGCCGCTCCAACGAGGTCATTCCCGAAATTTTGGGCGCAGTCGACGGCTCCACGGGGGGCGAGGAGGTGGAAAAGCCCGCCCGCTGTCCCTACTGCGGCAGCGAGGTGGTGGAAGTGGGGGCAAACCTCTTTTGCTCCAACTCCGTCTGCCCGCCCCGCGTCGTGCAAAAGCTCACGCACTATTGCAGCAAGAACGCGGCGGACGTGGAGGGCATGAGCGAGGCGACGCTCACGCTGCTGTATGAAAAGCGCGGGGTGCGCAACTTCTCCGACCTGTACACGCTCACGGAGGAGAGCTTTGCGGGGCTGGAGGGGTTCAAGAGCAAGAAGATCGCAAACCTGCTCTCCGCGCTGCAAGAGAGCAAGCACATTCCCCTCGACCGCTTTTTGTACGCGCTGGGCATCGGGCAGATCGGCAGGGTGGCGGCGCGCGAGCTCGCCGCCTTCGGCTCGGTGCAAAAAGTCGCCTCCCTCACGGTGGAAGAGCTCGTCTGCATCGAGGACGTGGGCGAGGTGACGGCGCGCGCCATCTTTGATTACTTCCGCAGCGAAGAGAACGCGCAGGAGCTGGAGCGCCTGTTTGCGCTGGGCGTTGCGCCCTTTGTCAAGGAGCGGCGGGCGGCGGGCAAGTTCGCAGGGGAGAGCGTGGTGCTCACGGGCACGCTCGCCTCCATGTCGCGCACGGACGCGCAAAAGCGGGTGGAAGAGGAAGGGGGCGTTGCGCTCTCCTCCGTCTCGCAAAAGACGACGCTCGTCGTGGCGGGGCCTGGCGCGGGCAGCAAGCTGGACAAGGCGAAAAAATTGGGCATCCGCGTCATCGACGAGGCGGAATTTCTCGCAATTCTCACGGGCGATACAAAATAATCGCCCGAAAATTTTGTAAACGGCTTGAAAAAAGCGCGGGTATGTGTTATAATAGGGTAATAGCAAAGGGCGGTAAACTACCATGTACAGCATGACGGGCTTTGGCAGGGGCGAATACAAGGAAGCGGGCGTAGAGCTCATCGTAGAGGTGAAGTCGGTGAACAACCGCTTTCTCGACCTCGCACTCAAGAGCCCGCGCATCTTCTCTCCCTTTGAGGACAGTGTGCGCGCCCTCGTGCGGGAGACCATCTCGCGCGGACACGTCGACGTATTCGTGAGCTATACGGATAAGCGCGAACGGGCAAAGCGGCTGTATGTGGACGTCGCCGCAGCCAAGGCGTATCGCGCCGCGGCGGAGGAGCTGAAAGAGGCGATCCCCGCCCTTCAGGACGATACCTCGCTCTCCTTCTTTTTGCGCTTGCCCGACGTGGTGCGCCCGGAGGAGGAGACGACGGCGGACGACGTGCTCTTCACGGGGCTGAAGTGTGCGCTCTCCCGCGCGCTCGAGGCGCACGCCAAAATGCGCCTTGCCGAGGGGGAACGGCTCAAGGGCGACCTGCTTGCAAGAATGCAGACCATCGCTAAGTTGCGCGACAAGATCGCGCTGCGCGCCCCCGCCGTTGCGGAGGAGTACCGCAAGCGGCTTACGGAGCGCATTCAGGAGTACCTCTCGGGCAAGGCAGACGAGACGCGCATCCTCACGGAGGCGGCGGTGTTTGCCGATAAGTGCAACATCGATGAGGAACTCACGCGGCTCTCTTCGCACGTTGCAGAGTTCTACAATATCTGCACGGCAGAGCGGGTGGGCAGGAAGCTGGACTTCCTCGTGCAGGAGTTCAACCGCGAATGCAACACCATCTGCAGCAAATCCAACGACGCAGAGATCACCGCTTACGCACTTGAGATGAAGAACGAGATCGAGAAGGTGCGCGAGCAGATCCAAAATCTGGAGTAACCATGCGCAACGTATTGTTTGTCATATCCGGGCCCTCCGGTGTGGGAAAGGGCACGCTCGTAAAATTGCTCTTGCAGGAGCGGAAGGATCTCTCCCTCTCCATCTCCTGCACCACGCGTGCGCCCCGCGAAGGGGAGGTGCACGGCAGGGAGTACTTCTTCCTCTCGCGCGAAGAATTTTTGGCGCGGCGGGAGAGCGGGGACTTCCTCGAATGGGACGAGCACTTTGGCAACTTTTACGGCACGCCCAAGTCCTTCGTATCCGAGCAGCTCAAACAAAAGTCGGTCGTGCTGGAGATCGACGTGGTGGGCGGGCTGAATGCGAAGGCGAGCTTTGCGGGCAGCGTGCCCGTGGTGCTCATCATGGTCGCCCCGCCCGATCCCAAGACGCTGGAAGCGCGGCTCGCGGGCAGGTGCAGTGAGGACGAGGCAGCGCGCAAGGCGCGGCTCGCCCGCACGCAGTTCGAACTCGACAAGGCAAGGGAGTACGATTACACGATCGTCAACGGCGATCTCGAGGAGACGAAACAGCGCCTCTTTGACATTATCGATCAGGAAATCAACAAGGAGTGAGGAAATAAAGTATGGTAAACGAACCTTCGGTAGACGCATTGGTGCGGAAGCTGGGCGCAGAGGAAGATCCCATCAGCCGCTATGAGCTTTGCGTGGCGGTGAGCAAGCGCACCCGTCAGATCATCGAGCAGATGCAGGCGACGGGCACAACCGAGCTTCCCGGCAAACAAAAAGAGATCGTGCTCGCCTGCCGCGAAGTGATGAGCGGCAAGGTCACCCTCTCAAGAGACTGAAAAAGCTGCCCCGTAACGGGGCGTTTTTTCCATGGCGGCGCGTCCGCCTTCCTTCATGATCGCAGAAGTTATCGTAGACATTGCCCACAGCGAAGTCGACAAGATCTTCGACTACGTATGCGGAGAGGACATCTCCGCGGGAATGCGCGTTGCGGTGCCCTTTGGCAGGAGCGCTGCAACGGGTTTTGTCATGCGCGTGAAGGAAAAGAGCGACTTCCCGCAGGAAAAACTCAAGCGCATCTATCGCGCGGAGGAGGACTTCCCCGCCCTCAATGCGGAGTGCCTTGCCCTTGCCAAGAAGATCGCGGCGCGCTATCGCTGCCCCCTGGCGCTCACGCTGCGCCTCTTTTTGCCCGCGGAAATGCGCACGGGCAAGGTGAGCGAACGTTACCGCACCGTCGCGCTTGCGGCGGAGGGGGAGTTCGACACGCGGCGCGCCCCGCAGCAGACCGCCTGCCTTGCCCATCTCAAAGAATGCGGCGAGGAGGACGCGGCACGCCTGCGCGAACGCTTTGGCGCGGGCGCGGTGAACGCGCTCGTAAAGAAGGGGGCGATCTTGCTCGAAGAGCGGCGGCAGCTGCGCGATCCCTATCGCGGCATCGGCAAGCGGGAGGAAGTGCACGTGCTCACGCCCGCCCAACAGCAGGCGGTGGAGCGCATCTCCCAAACGGATAAGACGGTCACCCTCCTGCACGGCGTCACGGGCAGCGGAAAGACGGAGATCTATCTCACCCTCATCGCGCGCGAGCTGGAGGCGGGGCGCACCGCCATCTTTCTCGTGCCCGAGATCTCGCTCACCCCGCAAATGCTCTCCAAGCTGCGCGGCAGGTTCGGCGGCGAGGCAGCCATTCTGCACAGCGGGCTGTCTGCGGGCGAACGCTTTGACGAGTGGCAGCGGCTGAGGCGGGGGGAGGCGAAGATCGCCATCGGCGCGCGCTCTGCCGTGTTTGCGCCCCTTGAAAATATCGGCGTCATCGTCATCGACGAGGAGCACGACGGCAGCTACTCTTCGGAGAGTTCGCCCCGCTATAACACCTTCGACATCGCCCTTCTGCGCGCGCAGTACAACGGCTGCAAGCTGGTGCTGGGCAGCGCCACGCCCGCCGTGGAGACGTACCGCCGCGCCGTGGAGGGGGAGTTTGAGCTCGTCACCCTGCCCAACCGCATCAACGCCCGCCCGTTGCCCGACGTGTGCATCGTGGATATGCGCAGAGAGGTTCGGCGGGGCAATGCGTCCCCCTTCTCCGCGCTGTTGCAGGAGAAACTTTCCGCCTGCCTCGGGGCGGGAAATCAGGCGATCTTGTTCCTCAACAGAAGGGGATTTTCGCAAAAGGCGATCTGCCGCGACTGCGGCTACGTTGCCCAGTGCGAGCACTGCGACGTGGCGCTCACCTATCACCGCGAGGAAAACTGCCTCAAATGCCACTACTGCGGCGCGCGCTACCACATGCCGCTCACCTGCCCAAGCTGCGGCGGAAAGCACATTCGCTACATGGGCACGGGCACCCAGCGCGTGGTGAGCGAATTGCAAGCGCTCTATCCAAATGCGCGCATCCTGCGCATGGACGTGGATACGACAAGCGGCAAGGAGGGGCACTATCGCATCTTAAAGCAATTCTCCGCGCGCGAGGCGGATATCCTCGTCGGCACGCAGATGGTCGCAAAGGGGCACGACTTCCCCGCCGTCACCCTCGTGGGCATTCTCGACGCAGACATGAGCCTGCACTTTCCCGACTATCGAAGCGGGGAGCGCACCTTCCAGCTCGTCACGCAGGTGGCGGGCAGAAGCGGCAGGGCAGAGGAGAAGGGCGAAGTCGTCCTGCAGACGTACGATCCCGAAAACTACATTCTGCGCTTTGCCGCGCAGTACGACTATCTGGGCTTTTACCGCCACGAGATCGGGCTGCGCGCCGCGGCAATGTTCCCGCCCTTTTGCAAGATCGTGCGCGTCATGGTCACGGGCGAGGAGGAAAAGAGCGCGCTCGCCGCGCTCAAAGCGGTGTACGAGCGGTTGCAGCGCCTCTACAACGCCCATGCGGAGAGCTTTCTCTTCTTCAACAAAATGCACGCGCCCATCAAGCGCATTCAAAATAAATACCGCTATCAGGTGCTCATGCGCCTGACGGAGCCCGCGCTGCTGCGCGAGGTGTACGCCGCCTGCGCCGAGGTGCAGGAGAAAAACGTCCTCGTCTACGTCGAGGAGAATCCATCCAATTTGAGTTAAGTTTGGGAGGCAGTTATGATCCGTGAAGTTTTGCAGGTGGGCGATCCCGTCCTGCGCAAGGTATGCGAGCCCGTCACCCGCTTCGACGAGGAGCTGGGCGCGCTCATTGACGACATGAAGCAGACGCTCTTCGACGAGGAGGGCGCAGGGCTTGCCGCGCCGCAGATCGGCGTGAGCAAGCGCGTGGTCGTCGTCAATGTGGACGAGGGCTACTTTGAATTTGTCAACCCCGTGTTCGTGTGGCAAAAGGGGGAGCAGACGGGGGAAGAGGGGTGCCTCTCCATCCGCGGCAAGGCGGGCGCAGTCACCCGCCCCTCCAAGGTGAAGATCCTCTTCCAGGACAGGAAGGGGGATCGCTATTCCCTCGTCGCGCGCGACTTCTTCGCCCGCGCCATCTGCCACGAGCTCGACCACCTCGACGGCGTGCTCTATACCGATAAGGCGAAGAACGTTCACACCGTGGAGGACTGATGAAAGTCGTATTTGCGGGAACGCCCGCCTTTTCCGTGCCCGCGCTGCGGGCGCTGCATTATTCCGTGGGCGTCTCTGCCGTGCTCACCCAGCCGGACAAACCGCAGGGGCGCAAGGGGGTGCTCACGCCCTCGCCCGTCAAGGTCGCCGCGCAGGAGCTGGGTATACCCGTGTTGCAGCCCGTGAAGCTGCGCGAGGAGCTTCCCACTCTTGCACAGGTGGGGGCGGACGTCATGGTCACCTGCGCATACGGGCAGATCTTGACGCAGGAGGCGCTCGATCTCTTCCCCAAGGGGGTGTGGAATATCCACGCCAGCCTGCTGCCCGCCTACCGCGGCGCGGCACCCATCGCCCGCGCCATCATGGAGGGCGCGCAGGAGACGGGCATCACCATCATGAAGACGGACATCGGCATCGACACGGGGGACATCTTCCTGCAAAATGCGCTGCCCATCTACGAGACGGACACCTGCGGCTCGCTCACCGAGCGGCTCTCCCGCCTGGGGGCGGAGCTCATCGTGGAGGCACTCTCCCGCATCGCGCGGGGGGAGGTGGCGCTCACAGCGCAGGGCGAGGGCTTCGTGTGCAAGAAGGTCGCGCGCACGCCCGTCGATTTTTCCCTTCCCGCCAAGCAGGTGAGTGCGCTCATCCGCGCGCTCTCTCCCGCGCCCACGGCGTATGCCACGGTAAACGGCATCACGCTCAACTGCTATCACGCGGCGCAGGCAGAGGGGAGCGGGGCGGCGGGCACCGTGCTTTCCTGTTCGCCCAAAAAGGGGCTTGTCGTCGCCTGCGGGCAGGGGGCGGTGCGCCTTCTCGAAGTGCAGGCGGCGGGCGGAAAGCGCATGAGCGACACCGCCTTTGCAAACGGCGGCAAGGTGCGGGAGGGCGACAAGTTTGACCAACCCCTTCTATGATCCCTTCGTCATCTTAAATAAAGTGTACGGCGCGGGGGCGCACTTAAAGCTCGCCCTTGCGGAAACGCCCATCGAGGAACTCAACCGCGCGCGCACGGTAAAGACGGTGTACGGCGTGCTCGAACACGACGCATACCTCACCCTTTGCGTGCGCTCCGTTGCCAGCAAGAACCCCAAGCAGGTCGTGCGCATCCTCCTCAAGATCGCCCTGTACAACCTCATCTTTTTGGGCAAGCCCAAGTACATGGTCACAGACCTTGCGGTCGATCTTTTGAAGCGCATGGGCAAGGGGGGCATGGCGGGCTTCGTCAATGCCGCGCTGCGCGCCTTCGACGCGGAAAAGGTGCAACTTCCGATAGGGGAGGAGGGGCTTGCCGTCCGCTACAACTACCCGCTGTTTGCAGTGAGGCGCATCGTGGCGCAGTACGGCGCGCGGGCAGAGGACATTCTCAAAGCAAAGAGCGGTGGCGTGAGCGTGCGCTTCGTGCGCGGGGAGGAGGACTATCTCTCCCGCCCGCACCAAAAGACGCCCTTCGAGCACGTCTATCTGTTTGAACACTTTGCGCGGGACGCGCGCTTTTTCGCGGGCGACTACACCTTCCAATCGGTGGGCAGCATCGCCATCGCCTCCGTGGTGGAGGGGTGCGAAGATCTGCTCGACGCGTGCGCCGCGCCGGGCGGAAAGAGCGTGCTGCTCGCCCAGCGGTGCAAGCGCGTTACGGCGTGCGAACTGCATCCCCACCGCGTGCAGCTCATCAGGGAGTACTGCGCCCGCATGGGGGTGGAGAACGTGACCGCCGTGCAGGGCGATTCCACCCGATTGCGCGCGGAATGGGAGGGGGCGTTCGACGGCGTACTGTGCGACGTGCCCTGCTCGGGGCTGGGTACGCTGGCAGAAAATCCCGATCTCGCCCTCAACAAGCGGGAGGAGGATCTTGCAGGACTCAACGAGGTGCAGCTTCGCATCTTGCAGACGTGCGCGCGCTACGTCAAGGCGGGCGGCGCGCTGTACTATTCCACCTGTTCGCTGCTCGAAGAGGAGAACGATCGTGTGCTCTCCCGCTTCCTGCAGACAAATACGCAATTTCACGCGGAGGAGGCGGCGTGTCCGCTCCCGCACGAAAGGACGCGCTACGGGCTGCAATTTCTGCCCGACACGGCGTTTGGCGCGGGCTTCTATGTAGCAAAGCTGAGGCGGCAATGAAGGCGATCTTACAGGACAAAAACTTAGAGGAGCTCAAGGCGATCGTGGCGGAGGCGGGGGAGAAGCCCTACCGCGCCACGCAGATCATGCAGGGGCTGTTGCAGGGGAAGGCGATCTCGCAGCTCCCCGTGCCATTCGCGCTGCGTGCCCGCCTGCTCGAGCAGTTCGAGGACGAGCCCGTGCGCATCGAGCGCGTGTTCACGGCGGCGGACGGCACCAAGAAATTCCTCTTCGCCCTTGCAGACGGCAACCTCATCGAGGGCGTGCTCATGAAGTACAAGTACGGCAACACACAGTGCGTCTCCACGCAGGTGGGCTGCCGCATGGGGTGCAAGTTCTGCGCCTCCACGCTGGGCGGCAGGGTGCGCGATCTCACCGCGGGGGAGATCTTGTCGCAGATCCTCATCGTCAACCGCGCGGAGGGGGGCAGCAAGAAGGAGCGCGCCGTCACCAACGTGGTGCTCATGGGCAGCGGCGAACCCTTCGACAACTACGACAACGTGGTGCGCTTCTTGCGCAACCTCACTTCGGAGGAGGGCTTGGGCGTCTCGGCGCGCAATATCAGCCTCTCCACCTGCGGGCTGGTCAAGGAGATGAAGCGGTTTGCGGGCGAGGGCATTCCCCTCAACCTCACCGTCTCCCTGCACGCGTCAACGGACGAAGAGCGCGCCCGCACCATGCCCATTGCAAACAAGTATTCCATTGCAGAGATCCTCGATGCCTGCGCCTACTACTTCAAAAAGACGGGCAGGCGGTATATCTTTGAATACAGCCTCATCGCGGGCGAGAACTGCGACGAGGAGCACGCAAAAAGGCTTGCGCAGCTCATGAAGGGGCTGCCCT
>CALVTZ010000037.1 GCA_944363255.1 uncultured Clostridia bacterium | reverse complement strand
GTTGATCTCCTCCTCGAAGTAGGAGGCAATGTCCGTGATGGCGGTGAGATCCATCCCGTCCATCGTGCCGCGCAGCGAGGCGTATTCGATCGCCATCGCCTCGAGCGGGCAGTTGCCCGTGCGCTCGCCGATGCCCAGCATGGAGCAGTTGACGGCGGACGCGCCGTACAGCCATGCCGTGGAAGCGTTGGTGACCACCTTGTAAAAGTCGTTGTGCCCGTGCCATTCGAGCTGTTCGTGCGGCACGCCCGCATAGTGGTTGAGCCCGTACACGATGCCCTGCACGCTGCGCGGCAGGGTGACGCCGGGGAAGGTGACGCCAAAGCCCATCGTATCGCACATTCTGATCTTGATGGGAATGCCGCTCTCGTGCGAGAGCTGGTTGAGCGCCATGGCAAAGGGCACGACGAAGCCGTAGAAGTCCGCGCGGGTGATGTCCTCAAAGTGACAGCGCGGGCGAATGCCGTAGGCGAGCGCGCTCTTGACGATGCCGAGGTACTTATCCATCGCCTGCCTTCTCGTGAGGTTCATCTTCTTGAAGATATGGTAGTCCGAGCAGCTCACGAGGATGCCCGTCTCCGCCACGCCCGCCGCCTTGACGAGTTCGAAGTCCTTCTCGTTCGCGCGGATCCACGTGGTGATCTCGGGGAAGGGCAGCCCCAGATCCTGGCACGCCGCCACCGCCTCGCGGTCCTTTTTGGAGTAGAGGAAAAATTCCGACTGCCGCACCAAGCCCTTCTTGCCGCCGAGGCGCGCCATGAGCTTGAAGAGGTCGACGATCTGCTTGACCGTGAAGGGCGAGGTGGACTGCTGCCCGTCGCGGAAGGTGGTGTCCGTCATCCAGATCTCATCGGGCATATTGATGGGAACGTGCCGATTGTTGAAGGCGATCTTGGGAATGTGCTTGTAGTCAAACAGTTCGCGGTAGAGCTGCGGCTCCTTTACGTCCTGCAACTCATAGCTGTAAACGCTGTCCTCCAAAAGGTTGCTCTTCGTGTTGTAAACGATGCCTGTCTTGCGCATGGTACACCTCTTGCTTTCATTCCGCACGATTGTATCACCTTTTCGGGCGGTTTGTCAAGCAATGTACGCCCCTCCATGAAAATACTTGCCAAAAATGCGCATATTTTCATTTCATGATAATTTTATGCGCATAATCTTTGAGAAAACAGAAGGAGAGAGGCATTGCTGCCCCTCCCCTTCCAAAGATTTATGGAGATTGTTGCGTGTATGCGTTAGTTTGTCTTGTGCTCGTCCGCCTTACCCTTGCAGGCAGAGCACCCGCTGCAACCGCTGCAACCGCCGCAGTCGCACCCGCTCTTGCCCTGTTTTTTGCGAACGATCGCCGCCGCCGCGACGCCTACGACGAACGCAGCCGCCGCCACGATGAGTAATATCTCATACCACAGCATATTATTCCTCCTTGTTTTCCTGCTGCGCAGGCGCCTCCCCCGTCACCGCAACGGCGCGCTTCAAGGGGTGTTTCTTGTTCCACAGCACGATGCCCGCGACCGCCGCCGCAATCACCGCCGCGACGATGAACACCGTCCACCACCACGAACCGATGAGGTAGATCGCCGTGGAGACGAAGTAGGAAGTTGCGATCCAGAAGAGCAGCGTCCACTTGAACTTGCCCTTGGGCAGCTCTGCCTTTGCCGTGGCGCACGCCGCGAAGCAGGGAATGGTGAGCATATTGAAGGCGATGAAGGCGATGAGCCCGGGAACGCCGATGCCCGTACCCTCGATCATGGCGGTGACTTCCGCAACGCCCGTCTCCGTGGAGATGATGGAGCCCGTGATGACGGCTGCCAGCGTACCGAAGGTGGAGATGACGTTCTCCTTTGCGACCAGCCCCGTGATGGCGGCGACGGCGAACACCCAGCCAAATTCGCTTCCCAGCTGCGAGCCGAAGCCGAGCGGGGTGAAGATGGGCTGAATGAGCATACCCAGCGAGCCGAGAATGCTCTCGCTCATGCGCAGGTTGTCGCCGTCCGCGTTGATGAGGAACTCCCACTTCCAATTGAAGGAGGAGAAGAACCAGATGACGATGGTGGAGGCGAGGATGATGGTGAACGCCTTCTTGACGTAGTGTTTGGTCTTATCCCACAGGTGCACCATCAGGCTTTGGAAGCGGGGTGCGTGGTAGGCGGGAAGCTCCATGATGAAGGGCGGAACTTCGCCGCGCAGCGTGGTGGAGCGCATGAGAATGACGGCTGTGATGGCAACGCACACGCCCAAAACGTACATTCCGAGGGTGATGAGGTCTGCATTCCCCACGCCCGCGCTCGCCACGATCGCGCCCGCAACGGCGGTGAGGATGGGCAGCTTCGCCCCGCAGGAGAAGAAGGGTATGACGCGGATGGTGGAGGTGCGCTCCTTTTCATCCGCAAGGGTGCGCGTGTTGATCATGGCGGGCAGCGAGCAGCCAAAGCCCATTACCATGGGCATGAACGCCCTGCCCGACAGCCCGAATCTGCGGAAGATGCGATCGAGAATGAAGGCGATGCGCGCCATGTAGCCCGAATCTTCCAGAATGGAGAAGAAGAGGAAGAGGGTGAGGATCTGCGGAATGAAGCCGAGCACGGCGAACACGCCGCCCAGAATGCCGTCCACCACGAAGCTGCCCACCCAGGGCGCTGCGCCCGCGCACGCCATTTCTGCGAGTACGTTGATCCATTCGAGCACCCAATTCAACAGATTGGTGAGGATGACGCCCGGGGAGAACACCGCCCCGTCGTAGAAGCAGGCGAGCAGCGTCACGCCCGCGTTCTCCGTATCCATGCCCAGCTCTTCAAGGGTGGGAAGTCCGCCCGCCATTGCGCTGATGTAGAGGAGATCCTCCGAGAAGGTGAGATGGAAGATGGCAAAGAGAATGACGATGAAGATGGGAATGCCCCACACGCGGTGCGTGAGCACCTTATCCGCTTTGTCGCTCTTGGTGAGCTTGGCGTGCCCCTTCTCCTTCTTGGTGACGACGGAGGAGTAGTTCGCCGAAATGTACTTATAGCGCGCGTCCGCCACGATCGCCTCGAAGTCGGTGCCGAAGGTATCGTTGGAGAAGGTCGCCTTGAACGCGTCCACCATGGGGATGAGTTCCTTGTGCATTCCCGTTTCGATCTCGTCCATCTCCGAGAGTTTGACCGCATGGAAGAGCGGGTTATCCACGCCGTTTGCGGTGAGCGCGATGGAGACGTCGCGGATGAGGTGGGCGATGGGCGAATTTTTGAGCACCGTCTCCCCCTTTCTGCCCTGCTTTGACACCTTGATGGCGCGATCCATCAGCTCCTTGATGCCCTCGCCGCGCAGCGCGGAGATGGAGACGACGGGCACGCCGATCTTGCTCTCCAACGCCTTTGCGTCCACGCTGTCCCCCGCCTTTTCCACCGCGTCCATCATGTTGAGCGCGATGATGACGGGAACGTCGATCTCCATGAGCTGCGTGGTGAGATAGAGGTTGCGCTCGAGGTTGGTCGCGTCCACGATATTGATGACGCAGTCGGGCTTCTCATCGAGGATGAAGTTGCGCGAGATGACCTCTTCGGGCGTGTAGGGCGAGAGCGAATAGATGCCGGGAAGATCGACGATCTTTACAGGCTCATCCGCGCGCTTGTACGTGCCCTCGCGCTTATCCACCGTGACGCCCGGCCAGTTGCCCACGTACGCCGTGGAGCCCGTGAGCAGGTTGAAGAGCGTCGTCTTGCCGCAGTTGGGATTGCCTGCCAGTGCGAACTTCTTCATGCCCCCACCTCCATCGTGACGCACGCCGCCTCCGTCTTGCGCAGCGTGAGCTCGTAGCCGCGAATGGTGACTTCGATGGGATCGCCCAGCGGCGCCTTCTTGCGAAGCAGCACTTCCGCGCCGGGCGTTACGCCCATGTCGAAGAGTCTGCGGCGGATCTTCCCCTCGCCCGAGACGGCTTTGATGACGCCCGCCTCGCCGATGGAAAACTCACTGAGTAGCTTTTGCATAGATTATGTAGTCCTCCAAAATAACATTCCTGTTTTTATCGTCACGCCACAAAGATGCGCGATGCGATGCCTCTGTCAAGGGCGAGCCTGCCGTCCTTGATCATGCAGACGGTGCTGCCCCCGCTCGATGAGAGCACGGTGATAACGGCTTCGGGCAGGATGCCCAGGTTGGCAAGGTGCTTTCTCGTCTTTTCGTCCGCGACCACCTTTACGATCTTCACTTCCTTCCCCACAGGGGCGAGTACAAGCGGCATAACCTTCTCCTTTTTCTCTTGTTCGCAGTTGCGAACTCATCTCCATAAAATATGTTCGCCTTTGCGAACTTCGAGCATGATTTTAGCACTTCCGCCCGCCCCTGTCAACTGTTTGAGGGGCGTTTTTGCAAAAAAAGTTCGCCGCTGCGAACTTTTTTTCTTTCACGGCGCGCCGCCGCGCACCTTCTCCCCTTCCGCCGCCCGCCCTGCCGATTTTTGCGAAAAATCAACCTTTCTTAACAAATGAGGGGCGCACTTTTGCCCCGAAAGCCGCTCTCGTTCTTGACAAACAGGTGCAAAGCGCCTATAATAGTTGCGTAAACAACGTGAAATTATTTTGACTGTTGTCATATACCCACCACAGGAGAAGAGGATATGGTTGAGATCAAAGAAGTAAAAAGCAGAAAGGACAAGCGGATGTTTTTGAACTTCCCGCTCAAGCTGTATAAGGGAAACGACTGCTACGTTCCCCCGCTGTACGGCGACGAGAAGAAGCTGCTGGGCAAGAGCCACGACTACTGCGACCAGGTGGAGGCGGTGTACTACCTTGCGCTGAGAGAGGGCAAGTGCGTGGGGCGCATTTCGGGCATCATGCAGCGCGTTGCCAACGAGAAGTGGCAGCAAAAGCGCGTGCGCTTTACCCGCTTTGACTGCATCGACGACCAGGAAGTTGCAAACGCCCTGTTCGACGCGGTGGAGGCGTGGGGCAAGGCGCGCGGCATGGAGGAAGTGGTTGGCCCGCTCAACTTCTCCGACATGGATCGCGAGGGCCTGCTCATTCACGGGTTTGACCAGCTTTCCACCTTTGAGACGCAGTACAGCTACGCCTACTATCAAAAACTCATTGAAAACTACGGCTTTGCAAAGGACGTAGATTGGATCGAACACAAGCTGAGCGCCCCCACCAAGGAGACGTACGAGCACATGCAGAAGGTGAGCGCCGCCGCCCTTGAACGCTACGGGCTGCACCGCGGCACGGCAAAGAACACGCGCGAGTTCTTAAAGAAGTATGCAGACCAGTTCTTTGACATGGTGGACGTTGCCTACGACAAGATCTACGGCTCGGTGCCCTTTACCGAGCGCATGAAGAAGTCGATGATCGCAAACTTCAAGCTGATCATCAACATCAAGTACGTTGCCGTCATCGTGGACGAGAACGACAAGGTGGTGAGCTTTGGGCTGTGCTTCCCCTCCATCGCGCGGCCGCTGCAAAAGTCGGGCGGGCACCTCTACCCCCTTACCCTGCTGCGCCTGCTGCACGCGCTCAAACACCCCAAGATCCTCGACCTCGCCCTCATCGGCGTTGCGCCCGAGTATCGCTTGAAGGGCGTGAGCTCCGCCCTCTTCTTTGAACTCATGCGCCTTCTGAATATGAAGGGCGTGGAGTACGCAGAGACCAATCCCACGCTGGAGACCAACCGCAACATTCTCAATCAATGGAAGAACTTCCCCTCCGTGGAGCACAAGCGCCGCCGCTGCTTTGTAAAGCCCATCGGCAAAAAGGCGACGCCCAAGGAAGAGGAATAACCGCACACGAACAACAAAAAAATCGCCCCCCCTTGCGGGGAGCGATTTTTTTTGCTTGCAAGAGATCATTCCCATTTGACGGGCGCGCCGTCCATGTCGAAGTGCCAATAATTGCCCGTCGCCGTCGGTGCGCTCTCACTATAATAGTAGACCATATTGGTGAGCGTAACCTTATCGCCCTCGACTTGAACCGCCTCCCACGCTTGAGCGGTGCCGCCGTAATAGATGGTGGTAAGCGCCGTGCAGTAGCTAAACACACCGCTGCCGATGGAAGTCACGCTTGCGGGGATCACGATTTCGGCAAGCGCTCTGCAGTTGCTAAAGGCATTACTGCCGATGGAAGTCACGCTTGCGGGGATCACGACCTCGGTCAACGCCACACAACTACTAAAGGTATATGTTTCGATGACTTGCACCCCTTGGGGGATGACCACCTTCTGAAGCGAATCGCAACTGACGAAGGCATACGCACCGATGGAAGTCACGCTTGCGGGAATGTCGATCGTGGTAAGCGCGTCGCAGCCGTAGAAGGCATATTCGCCGATGAAGGTAAGACCTGCGGGGAGGGAGACCGTGGCGAGCTTGGAACACTGATAGAAGGTGCTATTCTCTATTCTCTGCACGCCCTCGGGCACGATCACCTTCGTGAGCGCAGCGCAGCCCGTGAAGGCAGACGTCCCGAGGGAAGTCACGCCTGCGGGGAGTTCGATCTCGATAAGCGAATCACAGTTGTAGAAGGCACTGTAGCCGATACTCGTCAGCTTGCTGCCCGCTGCAAACGTCACCGTCTCGAGCGCAACGCAGCCGATAAAGGCTCTCTAGCCGAGGTCAGTCACGCCCGCGGGAGTGTCGATCGCGGTAAGCGCTTTGCATTCGCGGAAGACAGACGAACCGATGGAAGTCACGCCCGCGGGGATGGCGATCTCGATAAGCGAATCACAGTTGCTGAAGGCACTGTTGCCGATACTCGCAAGCTTGCTCCCCGCTGCAAACGTCACCGTCTCGAGCGCAAAACAGCCGGAAAAGGTTCTCTCGCTGAGTTCAGTCACGCCCGCGGGGATGACAACGGAGGTCAGCGCAGAACAGCCGTAGAAGGCATACGTGCCGATGGAAGTCACCTTCGCGGGAATGGTAATAGCGGTCAGCACAGAACAGTTGTAGAATACCTTGTCGCCGATCCTCGTGAGCGCACTCTCCCCTGCAAACGTCACCGTCTTGAGCGCGCCGCATTCCATGAACACATCATTGCCGATCTCCGTCACGCCTGCGGGAATCTTAATCTCGGTAAGCGAAGTACACTCGGAGAAGGTGCTAGGGGAAATGGCTTTAAGCCCCTGCGGAATGTTGACCGAGGCAAGTTCTGAACAGCCGGAGAAGGCTTGATTTTCGATCAAAGTTACACTCTCGGGAATTTCAACGGAGGTAAGCGAAGTGCAGTTCAGGAAGGCGCCGATACCGATTTCGCTCAGCCCTGCGGGAAGGTGTATGGCGCCAAGCTTCTGACATCCTTGGAATGCCGTATTGCCGATCTTCTTCACGCTTGCGGGGATATATACCTTGGTGATCGACCGTTTGGAGAAAGCAGACTGAGCGATGCCCACTACAGGCGCTTCTCCGTTGGAGCCGTTGTCGTAGGTATCGGGGATATAGATCTCGACCGCCGAGCCGGTATAGCCCGTTACCGTGTAGCCCGCTTCCCCGTCATAGCGGTAGGAAAGCCCCGCCGTTCCGACCACCACCCCGCAAGTATCGCAAATGCCGTTGTCGGTGGTGTGCCCTGCGGACACGATCTCCGTCCGTTCATCGGAATACTCCTCTTCCTCAAGTGTCACCGTGACAACGTATTCGTTCTCGCCGTCCGTAGTGCAAGTGGCAGCTTTGATCTCCGTCTTAACCGCGTCTGCGCTCTGTGTTTCGACGTGCGCGCTGTCGTTGGCGCAGATGAAGGTCGCCGTAGCGGACGTGTAGCCATCCCATACCCATGCGGGCTTTCCATAGTTATGCCCCGTGGCGGTGAGCGTTTCCGTCTTTGTGTCCGAATACTCCTCTCCATCAAAGGTCACTTTGACGGCGTAAACATTCTTGCCGTCCGTGGTGCACGTGGCAGCCGTGGACGATTCGTGCACCGCCGTACCCGTTTGGCGCGTCACCGTGAGGACGCCGCCCTCCACGCTGACCAAGGTCGCCTCGGCGGAAGTGTAGCCCTCCCATACCCACACGGGTTTGCCAGCGGTATAACAGACGTGCGGGATGGAAATGATGTCAACCCCTTCGATCGCGCTCCACTCCTCTTCCGTACCGTTGTAGTAGATGGTCAAACGGCTGTCGCAATGTTCAAACCCCAAGCCGATCTCCGTGAGGGTATTGGGCAGGGCGATCTGAACGAGAGAGGAACAGCTGTTAAACGCATGAAGTTGGATCTCCGTCACGCCGTCCGGAATGGCGATGCTCTCAAGCGACGTGCAGCCGTAAAACGCGTTTCCCCCGATGACGCGCAGGGTGGAAGGCAGTATGACGGTCGTGAGCGCGCTCGCGTCTGAAAAGGCATATTCGCCCAACCTCGTCACGCCCTCACAGACGGTGAGCGTTTGCAGCTTTTCACACCCGGAAAACACGTTGTACCCCATGCTCTCCACGCTTGCGGGAATGGTGAGCGCAACTATCCCGCATTCCGCGAACGCCCGGGCACCGATGTGCGTAAGCCCTTCGGGAAGGGCGACGGTGGCGAGCTTTTCGCAGCCAAGAAACGCTTGCTCTCCAATGCTCGTCACCCCTTGCTCTATAGTGAGCGTTTGAAGGTTTGTACAATCCCAAAATGCGCTCATCTCAATGCTCTTCACGCTTGCGGGAATGGTAAGCGTGGTGATCGCAGTGTGCGAGAATGCCAACTCGCTGATGGACTGCACTTTGTTTGGAATGTTGACGGAAGCGAGCGCGTCGCACCATGTGAACGCATAATCGGGAATGGCGGTGAGATTTTGCGAGAGCACCGCCGTGGTAAGCTCGTTGCAATCGTAAAAGGCATAATTCCCGATGGTGGTCACGCTGTCGGGCAGGGTGATCGAGGTGAGGTTCGTCTCCTGGAATGCCTGCTCGCCGATGTGCGTGACGGTGTCCGGAATGGAAACGGAGCGGAGAAGGTCTTTCCCCGCAAACGCCCTGTCCGCAATACGCGTGACGGGCTTGCCGTTATACATGGCGGCGATGAAGATATCACTGACCGCGAACGAGCCGCCCGTGCAGGTATAGCTCTGCCCGCCCTCGTTGAGCGTATATGTGATCCCGTCTGTCGATATGTACGCCCCGCAGCCCGTGCATACGCCGTTTTCAATGGTGTGCTGCGCCATTTGCACCCGATTGTCGCACGTTTCGCAGGCGTGCCAATGCCACTCGCTGTCGTGCGACCACTCCGCCACAGGGGAATGATCGAGGACAGCCCCTTCCAGCTTCTCCTCGGAGTGCATTACGTACGAGCAGGTGACGCAGTAGGTGACCTCCGTATAGCGGGTGGGCGAAGTGCAGGTGGCGGGGCGCACGTCCGTGCGCACGGGCGTGCCCGCGACGTGCTCTCCCATGTCTTGCACCTCTTCGTCGTGTTCGCACGTTGCCGAATGCCAATGGTGCGTTTCACTCCTCGACCAATCCTCCGAGAAGGTGTGTTGGTGACAGCCCGTCAAGCCCAGCGCCAGACAGACGCAGGACAGCGCAACGAACGTCACAAGCAATAATTTTTTCTTCATACAAATCTTCTTTCTACTGTGTGCCGGCAGGACGGCGCGCTCTGAAAAAAACGCGGGGTACGCTGCCAAATGGGAAGTGGGCACGAGCGGCACAGCCCATGCCGTAAGCGAAAACGCCTGTTCAGCGCCATAACAATTTTACCACAAAATTGCAATTATTTCAATTTCTTTTCGCGAAATTTCACAAAAAAAGTGACTGCTCAATTAAAGCAGTCACTTCCCCTGTTTTGTTATTATTCTTATGCGTTGGTGAGCTCCACGTATTCGTCGAAGGTGACGTTCTTATCAAACGTCTTGCCCTCGCCAAGGACGATGATGCGGTTGCACACGGTGTTCATCAGCTCCTCGTCGTGCGAGGTGAGCAGCATACAGCCCTTGAACGCCGTGAGCCCGTTGTTGAGCGAGGTGATGGACTCGAGGTCGAGGTGAGCGGTGGGCTCGTCGAAGATGAGGAAGTTCCCCCCCTCGAGCATCATTTTGGCGAGCATACAGCGCACCTTCTCGCCGCCCGAGAGCACCTTTGCCTCCTTGAGCGCCTCTTCGCCCGAGAAGAGCATTCTGCCCAGCCAGCCGCGCAGGTATTCCTCGTAGTGGTCTTTGGAGAACTGCGACAGCCACTGCACGAGGGTGAGCGAACAGCCGTCGAAGTACTCGGAATTGTTCTGCGGGAAGTAGGAGGCGAGAATGGTCTTGCCCCACTTTACCGTGCCCGCGTCCGGCTCCGTCTTGCCCATGAGAATGTCGTAGAGCATGGTGAGCGCCGTGGACTTATCCGAGAGAATGCCGATCTTGTCCCCCTTTTGCACGGTGAAGCTCACGTCCTTGAAGTACCCCTCCTTGGTGAGCCCTTCCACCATGAGAATGTCGTTGCCGATCTCCCGCTCAAACTTGAAGTCGATGAAGGGATACTTGCGGAGGGAGGGCTTGAAGTCGGAGATGGTGAGTTTTTCCAGCTCCTTCTTGCGGGCGGTCGCCTGGCGGGACTTGGAGGCGTTCGCCGCGAAGCGGGCGATGAACTCCTTGAGTTCGGCTGCGCGCTGTTCCGCCTTCTTGTTGGCGTCCTTCTGCTGGCGGGCGAGCAGCTGCGAGCTCTGATACCAGAAGTCGTAGTTGCCGAGGAAGAGGTTGATCTTGCCAAAGTCCACGTCGCAGATGTGCGTGCACACCTTGTTTAAGAAGTGACGGTTGTGCGAGACGATGATGATGGTGTTCTCAAAGTCGAGCAGGTAGTTTTCCAGCCAGCGCGCCGTTTTGAGGTCGAGGTTGTTGGTGGGCTCGTCCAGCAGCAGCACGTCGGGATTGCCAAACAGCGCCTGCGCAAGCAGGATCTTCACCTTCTGCTTTGCGTCCACGTCCCCCATGAGCATATCGTGATACTCTGCAGGAATGTCCAGCTCGTTTAAGAGCGTCTCTGCCTCGCTCTCCGCCTCCCAG
>CALVTZ010000036.1 GCA_944363255.1 uncultured Clostridia bacterium | reverse complement strand
AGACGATGATCGTTGGCTCGGTGACGGACGCATACAACCCGCAGGAGGAGCAATTTCAGCGCACGCGCGCCTTCCTCAAAGAGATGCAGGGCAGCGGCATCAACCTCATCATCACGACAAAATCCGACCTCGTGCTGCGCGATCTCGACCTCATCAAGACCTTCCCTTCCCCCCTCGTGAGCTGGTCAATCAATACGCTGGACGAAGCATTCAAGGAGGACATGGACAGGGCGGTCTCCATCGAACGCAGGATAAATGCAATGAAGGCGTGCCACGAGGCGGGCATTCGCACGACTTGCTTCATCTCGCCCATCTTCCCCGGAATCACAGACGTGTTCGCCATCATTGAGCGCGTGAAGGAGTTCAGCGACTATATCTGGCTGGAAAATCTCAACCTGCGCGGCAACTTTAAGGCGGACATCATGGACTACATCGGGGAAAAGCACCTCGACCTCATGCCCCTCTACCGCGAGATCTACTCGCAAAACAATTTGAGCTATTGGAAGGCGCTCGACAGCGCGGTGAGGGAATACGCGCAGAAGAACGGCTTCTTCTACGTCATCGACGAGGAACCCTACCTTCGCAACCCCACGGGCAAGCCCATCATCATCAACTACTTCTACCACTCCGAGATCAAGCAGTCGGCAAAGAAGAAGTAAGTCACGCCCGCGCGACCTCGACAAACCAGCGCTGCGCCTCGGGCTCGAAGTACAGCTCCCTGCACCGCCCACCAATGAGACAGGTGTAGCGCACGGGCAACACGGCAGAAACGTGCGCGGCGGCGCGCTCGATGAACTTGACGCGATCGATCAAAAAGGTGCGCCCATCCTCCCAAGTGAGCGAAAGCGGGCGCATCCCGCCCTCGCGTTCAAAGCGCACGGTAACAGCAATACAAACCTTTTGATATTCCACGAAATTAGTATGTGCAAACGAAAAAAGACCGCTTCAGCGCGGTCTTTTTTGCTATTATGTCACACATAATACTATGCAAACATTCAATTATACGCGAACATCGCCCTTTTCACCCAGCAGCGCGGCGTGTTTATTGAGGATGGGATCGATCTCCGCCGCAATAAAATCCTCCGTCTGCTTGGGCGCGCGCCCGATGAATTTGCTTGCGTCGAGAATGTCGTCCAGCCTGTCGTGCACGGGAGCGAACATATCGTCCGCCTTGATGAGGTCGATGAGGTTGTTCTCCTTCCCCTCCACCTTCACGTGCTTGCCCGCCTCCATCGAGAGCTCGCGGATGCGCTCGTGCAGTTCCTGGCGATTGCCGCCCGCCTTCACGCACTCCATCATGATATTCTCCGTCGCCATGAAGGGCAGCTCGGCGGCGATATGCTTGGCGATGACCTTCTCATACACGACGAGGTTTTCCGCCACGTTCATGTAGATATTCAAGATCGCGTCCACGGTGAGGAATGCCTGCGCATTGACGATGCGGCGGTTCGCCGAGTCGTCGAGCGTGCGCTCAAACCACTGCGTGGAAGCAGTGAACGCGCTGTTCGTGGGCAGGGAGAGCATGAAGCGGCAGAGCGAACCCATTCGCTCGCAGCGCATGGGATTGCGCTTGTACGCCATGGCGGAAGAGCCGATCTGCTTCTTTTCGAAGGGCTCCTCCACTTCCTTCATATTCTGCAAAATGCGAATGTCGTTGGAGAACTTGTACGCGCTCTGCGCGATCTGCGAGAGCACGCACAGCACATTGTAGTCGAACTTTCTGGGATAGGTCTGTCCCGTCACGCCGTACACCTTCTCCCAGCCCAGCTTCTTGACGACGCGCCGCTCCAGCTCCTTCACCTTCTCGCCGTCTCCGTCGAAGAGGTCTAAAAAGCTCGCCTGCGTGCCCGTTGTCCCCTTCACGCCGCGCAGACGGAAGTGCTCGTACAGATTGCACACGCTCTCGTAGTCGAGCATGAGGTCTTGCAGCCAAAGCGTGGCGCGCTTTCCCACCGTGGTGAGCTGGGCAGGCTGCAAGTGCGTGAAGCCGAGCGTGGGCACGCCCTTGTAGGCAAGCGCGAACTTCTTGAGCTTATCCATGACGTTGACGAGCTTTTTGAGAATAATGTCCAGCCCGTCCTTCATGATCATGATCTCCGAATTGCAGTCGACAAAGCAACTCGTTGCGCCAAGGTGAATGATGTTTGCCGCGGAGGGCGCTGCGTCACCGAAGGTGTGCACGTGCGCCATGACGTCGTGACGGAAGGACTTTTCATACTCCTCCGCCTTGGCGTAGTCGATATCGGTGACGTGCGCCTTCATCTCCGCCACCTGCTCCTTGGTGATGGGAAGCCCCAGCTCCATTTCGCTCTCGGCGAGGGCGATCCACAGCTTTCTCCAAAGTGCAAAGCGCTTTTGATCGCCAAAGTTTTCCTGCATCTCGCGGCTTGCGTACCGCGTGTTCAACGGGTTCTGATAAATGTTGTTATCGATCATCTTTCTTCCTCTTCATGATTTTACGCAGGCGGCTGCCTGCGTAGTTCATCGCAATATTTTAGTTGAGCTTTTCAGGCTCGGGATAGCTCACGCCGAACGTCTCCGCCGTGACCTTCTTCATCTTCTGTTCCGCCTTGGGACGATCGCGGAAGTCGGTCGCCGTCGTTGCGATCGCGTCCACCACGTCCATCCCCTCAATGACCTTGCCGAACGCCGCATACTGCCCGTCGAGATAGTCCGCGTCCGCGTGCATGACGAAGAACTGCGAACCTGCGGAATTGGGGTGCTGCGCACGCGCCATGGAGAGCACGCCGCGCGTGTGGCGCAGGGTGTTCTTCACGCCGTTCATGGAAAACTCGCCCTTAATGTGGTATCCGGGGCCGCCCGTTCCGATGCCGTTGGGATCGCCCCCTTGGATCATAAAGCCTTCGATGACTCGGTGAAAGACGATGCCGTCATAGAAGCCCTTGTTGACGAGGGAGAGAAAATTGTTTACGGTGTTGGGTGCATATTCGGGATAGAGTTCCGCCTTGAACACCTTCCCGTCTGCCATTTCAAATGTTACGATTGGATTGTTATTCATAAAATGATACCTCCAAAATCTGATGCGATCATATTGTTCTTCCTGTTCTGCCGTTTACATACTCTTCCCAGACGGCGGCATCGACGTCGAATGCCGTCCCGCCGAAGAGCGCGAACGTTTCGTAAAACTGCAAACTGAAATTATATTCAAATTCAACCTTTTTGTCGGGCGAGGGTATCATGGTTTCGGAGTATCGGACGCGCAAAATATGCACATTCTGCACCGTCCCCCGCGCATATTCCCTTTCCTCGCCCACCCTTCCCTCTTCGTCGTCGGAAGGGAAGGTGAGTTCGCGTTCCGCCGTATAGAGAAAGGTATATTCGGAGGCATTTTCCGCCGCAATGTCGCGCGGGGTAAGATCGGGCAGAAATTCATAGGTGGAGAAAAACCCTATCCCCCCTGCACATTCCCCGAGATCGCCCGTATAAAGCGCGAGGGAAGAGAGATGGCTGTAGACGCTCTGCACATAGCCGATGAACTCATCGCGGGAAGAGAGTGTCGCGTAAAACGCCTTGCCTTTGCGATGCCCGTCGGTATATTCGGGTATAGGCAACCCCTCTACGAGCTCCTTCCGCAAGACGCTGTCCGAAAGAAACACGCCCGCCTTCCACCTGTCGAACAAAAAGCTGCCGCAAGCGGTGAAAATCGTCATGGGCGCAAGCAGCACCGCGGCAACGCACAACTGCATTATGCCGCGCAGCCGCCATCGTCCCCTCTCTGCCCCCACCGATCAGTTCTCCTTTGATTCGGGATACTTTTCAATGGTCGTCCCCGCCTCCTCGAAGAGGCGAAGCGAAAATTCGTCCGGATACCCTTCTTTATACACCACGCGGCTGATGCCCGCATTGATGATCATTTTTGCGCATATCACGCAGGGCTGATGGGTACAATAGAGCGTCGCACCGTTGATATTGATGCCGTAGCGCGCCGCCTGAATGATGGCGTTCTGTTCGGCGTGTGCCGCATAGCAGAGTTCGGCGTGCGTGCCGCTGGGAATACCCAACTTGGTACGCATACACTCCCCGCGCTCGACGCACGTTTTGATCCCCGCAGGCGCGCCGTTATAGCCCGTCGTCATGACGCGCTTTTCCTTGACGATGATCGCGCCCACCTTACGGCGCAGACAGCTTGCCCATGTTCCCACCTGCTCGGTGAGCTCCATAAACCGCTTATCCCATTTATCCATAATGCACCTCTTTTTTATTATACCATAACACCGCGCGCGCTGTCAATGGCAATCAAAGGCAAGCGGTGCATACAAGCGCAAAAAAATAGCTGATTTTAACGCTTTTTCTTGCAATTTTTGTTTGACGGAAATGCCAACCTGTTTATAATATAAGAGAGTTCGAAATAGCGAAACAATCAGGAGGTCAATATATGAATATCAAACCCTTGTTCGATAAAGTGGTCGTGGAAGCGGTCACGGTCGAAGAAAAGACGAAGAGCGGATTTATTCTCCCCTCTTCCGCACAGGAAAAGCCGCAGACGTGCGTGGTCGTTGCAGTCGGCCCCGGCGGTGTCATCGACGGCAAGACGGTGGAAATGCAGGTGAAGGTGGGCGACAAGGTGCTCTGCTCCAAGTACGCCGGCACCGACTTCAAGGTGAACGGCAAGGAGTTCACCATCATCAAGCAGAGCGACATTCTCGCGATCGTTGAGTAAAGTATCATTCAAGTAAGGAGTGTATATTATGGCAAAGCAAATCAAATACGGAGATGAAGCAAGAAAGGCGCTCGAGACGGGCGTGAACACGCTTGCAAATACGGTCAAGATCACCCTCGGTCCCAAGGGCAGAAACGTCGTGCTCGATAAGAAGTTCGGCGCTCCCCTCATCACCAACGACGGCGTGACGATCGCAAAGGAGATCGAACTTCCCGATCCCTTCGAGAACATGGGCGCACAGCTCGTGAAGGAAGTTTCCACCAAGACGAACGACGTCGCAGGCGACGGCACCACGACGGCAGTCCTGCTCGCACAGGCGATCATCCGCGAGGGCTTGAAGAACCTTGCGGCGGGCGCAAACCCCATCATCCTGAGAAAGGGCATCGACAAGGCTGTTGAGACCGCCGTTGCGCAGCTCAAGTCCATCTCCAAGACGGTAGACGGCAAGAAGGCGATCTCGCAGGTCGCAGCCATCTCCGCAGGCGATGAAACGGTTGGCGAGCTCATCGCAAACGCCATGGAGATCGTAGGCAAGGACGGCGTCATCACCGTAGAGGAAGGCAAGTCCATGACCACCGAACTCACCACCGTCGAAGGAATGCAGTTCGACCGCGGCTATGCCTCCGCTTACATGGTGACGAACACCGACAAGATGGATGCCGTGCTCGACTCCCCCTACATTCTCATCACCGATAAGAAGATCTCCAACCTTCAGGAGATCCTGCCCATCGTCGAGCCCCTCGCACAGCAGGGCGCACGCCTTCTCATCATTGCAGAGGACGTGGAGGGCGACGCGCTCGCAGCACTCATCGTCAACAAGCTCAAGGGCGTGTTCAACTGCGTTGCAGTCAAGGCACCCGGCTTCGGCGACAGAAGAAAGGAGATGTTGCAGGACATCGCCGTGCTCACGGGCGGCACCGTCGTCTCCTCCGACCTCGGCTATGACTTCAAGGACGTTACGCCCGATATGCTGGGCAGAGCCAACCAGGTGAAGGTCGACAAGGAGAGCACCACCATCATCGACGGCGCGGGCGACAAGGAATCCATCAAGGCGCGCGTTTCCGCGATCAAGGCGCAGATCGAAGTCACGACCTCCGACTACGACAGAGAAAAGCTGCAGGAACGCCTTGCAAAGCTCGCGGGCGGCGTTGCCGTCATCAACGTGGGCGCTGCGACCGAAGTTGAGATGAAGGAAAAGAAGCTGCGCATCGACGACGCACTCGCTGCAACGCGCGCAGCTGTGGAAGAGGGCTACGTTCCCGGCGGCGGCAGCGCACTCCTCTCGTGCATTCCCGCCCTCAAGAAGCTGGTCGCTTCCCTCTCCGGCGATGAAAAGACGGGTGCCGCCATCATTCGCAAGGCGTGCGAAGAGCCCGTTCGCCAGATCGCGGCAAACGCGGGCATCGACGGCTCCGTCGTCGTGAACAAGATCCTCGCAAAGCGCGACGCGAACTACGGCTTCGACGCACTCAAGAACGTGTACACCAACATGGTGGAGAGTGGCATCATCGATCCCACCAAGGTCACGCGCTCCGTTCTGCAGAATGCGGCATCCGTTGCCTCCACCCTGCTCACCACGGAATCCGTCGTCACGGATATCCCCACCCCTCCCGCTGCCCCCGCTCCCATGAACGGCGGCATGGACGGTATGTACTAAGATAAGATCAGATAAAAAACGGGCGAAAGCCCGTTTTTTTGTACGAAAAAAGGAGCCGCGCGGCTCCTTTTTGCTTGTTTGGTTACTCCTTGTCCGTCTTGTCTGCTTCCGTGTTTGCCGCAGCATTCGCTTTGAGCAGGTCGCGGATCTCGGCAAGCAGCTCTTCCGTCGTGGGTGCGGGCGGAGCGGGAGGCTCAGGTGCGGGCGCGGGTTCGGGTTCGGGCTCCTCCGTCCCCTTCTTTCTCGCCTCATACTCTGCCTTCGCCTTCTCTGCACGCGTGCGCACGCCATTGATGATCTTCACGATGAGGAAGAGCACGAACGCGGTGAGCAGGAAGGTGATGATGGCGGAGATGACCACGCCGAAGTCGAGGATGACTGCCTGACTCAACACCTCGCCCGAGTCGCTCACGACTGCGTCGCGCAGCACCACTTGCAGCGCGCCGAGCCCGTCTTTGCCCGTGCCGGGGATCATCTGCAAGAGCGGCGTGAGAATGTTGTTCACGAGCGCCGTGATGATCGCCGTGAACGCGCCACCGACGATGATGCCGACTGCCATGTCCAAAACGTTGCCGCGCGTGATGAACTTCTTAAATTCCTTAAAAAATCCGCCGCGCTCCTTCTTCTCTTTGTTCTTCATAGTTTACCTCTCATATTTTTTTACATATTTTTTCAAACGCCGCATCGCTCTGCCGCCGGGGATCTTGTGCAGACGGAACTGCCAATTCCCGCTGGGCGTACCGGGCGCGTTCATGCGGCAGTCGTTGCGCAGGCAGAGAATGTCCTGAATGGGCAACACCGCGAGGCGCGCTTTGGATGCAAGCGCCATTCTGCAAAATGCCGTGCAAATGCTCTTGGAGTGTTTGCCCAAGGTAAGGATGAGTCCGATGCGCTCCAGCTCCTGCGCAACGCGGGAGCGGAACATGATGAAGTCCTCCGAAGAGAGCGCGCTAACGTAACCTGCGACCGTATCGTTGTCGTGCGTGCCCGTATAGCACACGCAGTTTTCCTCGTAATTGTGCGGCAGAAAGGTGTTTTCAGGCTCGCCGTCAAAGGCGAAGAGCAGCACCTTCATGCCGGGGAAGCCCGTCGACTTGAGGAAGGCGCGCACAGAGCCGTCGTCCGTGCCCAGATCTTCCGCGATGATCTCCCCATCGATCCCCTCAAACAGCTCCTTGCCGGGACCGTTTTGCCATGTGCCGTTGATGGCGTCCTCCGCCCACGCGTCCACTTCATAGTAGCGGTCGATGCCGCGGAAGTGGTCGATGCGCACGGCGTCGAACTGTTCCAGCGCGCGCTTGAGACGGGCGCGCCACCACGCATAGCCCGTTGCCTTTTGCACCTCCCAATCATAGACGGGATTGCCCCACAGCTGCCCCTTTTCGGAGAAATAATCGGGCGGAACGCCCGCGACCTTGCGGGGCTTGAGCTCGTCGTCCAGCTTGAAGAGCATACGATTCGCCCAAACGTCTGCGCTGTCATAGGCGCAGTAGAGCGGCATATCGCCGAGAATGCGGATGCCCAGCTCGTTGCAATACGCCTTGAGTGCCGACCATTGCAGTTCAAATTCATATTGCAGGAACTGCCAGAAGAGATATTCCTCGTGGTGTTCGGTGCGCAGCGCTTCCAGCGCGTCGGGGCGGTGATATTTGAGATCGTCCTCCCAATCGCAGAAGCTGCCGCCGTACACCGTCTTTGCCGTCATGAAGAGCGCATAGTCCTCGTGCCTGCCCTCCTTGACAAAGGCGCGGAAGGCGGGATCGTCAAAGAAGAAGCGGGAGAACGCCTTGCGCAGCGTCTGATAGCGCTCTGAATACAGCGCGCCGTAGTCGAGCGCGCCCGTGTGCCGCGCCGCCTTCAACTCCTCATCCGTGAGCAGTTTCTGCTTTTGCAGCAATTCGAGGTCAATGAAATACGGATTGCCCGACGTGCACGAGACGGACTGATAGGGAGAATCGCCGTAGCCCGTTTGCGTGAGCGGCAGGATCTGCCAATAGCGCACCCCGCAGCGGTGCAGCACACGCGCAAACTGATATGCAGGTTTCCCCAGCGATCCGATCCCGTACTTACCGGGAAGTGAGGAGATATGGCAAAGGACGCCCGAAGCTCTCATCTTCCTATCCATGCAATTACCCTCTCTTTAAGATTTGCGTAATGCGGCGGCAAGCCTCGATGGTATTTTCGCGGCTGCCGAATGCCGTCAAACGAAAGAACCCTTCCCCATTTTTACCAAACCCGCAGCCGGGCGTGCCGACCACGTTTGCCTGTTCGAGCAAATAGTCAAAGAACGTCCAGCTATCCATGCCGAACGGACACTTCATCCAGATATAGGGCGAATTTTTGCCCCCCGTGTACCAGATCCCCGCGTCATCCAAACACTTTGCGATGATGCGCGCGTTCTCACGGTAGAAGTCGATATTGGCGGAGATCTCCTTCTCCCCCTCTTCGCTGAACACGGCAGCCGCGCCCATCTGCGTGACATAGCTCACGCCGTTGAACTTGGTGGACTGACGGCGCGCCCACAGCTTGTTGAGCGAAACGCCGCCGCGCACGAGAGAGTGCGGAACGATGGTGTACCCGCAGCGCACGCCCGTGAACCCCGCAGTCTTGGAGTAGGAACACAGCTCGATGGCGCATTCCTTTGCACCCTCCACCTCGTAAATGCTGCGCGCGAGCTTAGGATCGGTGACGAAATATTCATACGCCGCGTCGTACAGAATGACGGCGTCCATCCTCTTTGCGTACTCCACCCACACCTTGAGCTGTTCGCGCGTGTACGCTGCGCCCGTGGGGTTGTTGGGGGAACAGATATAGATGATATCCGCCTGCACGCTCTCATCGGGCATGGGCAAAAAGCCGTTTTCCTCGTTCGCGTCCGCATATACGATCTTACGCCCCGCCATCACGTTCGCGTCCGCATAGGCGGGATAGACGGGATCGGGCAGAAGCACCACGTTGTCCGCGGAGAAAATATCGAGAATGTTGCCGCAGTCGGACTTTGCGCCGTCCGAGATGAACAGTTCGCTCTTGTCAAGCGAAACGCCCTTGCGCGCGTAACTTGCAAGAATGGAATCGAGGAGCGCGTCGTAGCCGTAGCACGTCTGATCGGGCCCGTAGCCGCGGAAGCTCTCCTTCTTGCCCATCTCCTCCACCGCCTTCTTCATGGCGGAGACGACGACGGGCGCAAGCGGAAGCGTCACGTCGCCGATGGAGAGACGAATGACCTCCTTGTCGGGGTGCGCCTTCTTGAAATCAGCTGTCTTCTTGCCCACCGTGGCAAAGAGGTAGCTGTCCTTTAACTGCAAAAAATGCTCGTTGATCTTCATTTTGTTTTGCGATTCTCCTTATACAGCACGGCATGGCGGATAAATTCGCGGAAGAGCGGGTGCGCATTGTTGGGGCGGGACTTGAATTCGGGATGGAACTGTACGCCTACGAAGAAGTCGTTTGCGGGGATCTCCACCGCCTCGACGAGCGACTCGTCGGGGGAAGTGCCCGCGATCTTCATGCCCTTCTCTTCAAATTCCGCGCGATAGTCGTTGTTGAACTCAAAGCGATGGCGATGGCGCTCGCCGACAAGCTCGCACCCGTACGCCTCCTTCATGCGATCGCCCAGCACCTTGCAGGGATACATACCAAGGCGCATGGTGCCGCCCATCTTCACGCCGTACTGATCGGGCATGAGGTCGATGACGGAGTGCGCGCCTTCGGGATAGAACTCGGAGGAGTTCGCGTCCTGATAGCCGAGGACGGAGCGCGCGTATTCGATGACGGCGATCTGCATACCGAGGCAGATGCCAAAGTAGGGAATGTTGTTTTCGCGCGCGTACTTGCAGGCGAGGATCTTGCCCTCGATGCCGCGCCCGCCAAAGCCGCCGGGCACGATGACGCCGTCCACGTCGCCCAGAATGGAGGCAACGTTCTTCTTGGTGATCGTCTCGGTGTCCACCCAATCGATCTCTACCTTCGCGTCCGTCTCAAATCCGCCGTGCGCGAGCGCCTCCGCAATGGAGAGGTAGGCGTCGTGCAGCTGCACGTACTTGCCGCACAGCGCGATCTTCACCGTCTTGCTGCGGGCGTGGATGCGCTTCAGCATCGCCTCCCACTCCGCAAGGTCGATGGTGTTGGGTTCAAGGTGCAAAATATTGCAAACGGTTGTGGAAAGATTGCTCTTTTCCAGCATCATGGGCGCTTCATACAATACGGGAACGGTGAGGTTCTCCACGCAGCATTCGGGCGCAACGTTGCAGAACATGGCGATCTTTTCGCGGATGCTCTGCGGCATGGGCGCGTCCACGCGCGCCACGATGATGTCGGGGAAGATGCCCATGCCCTGCAATTCCTTGACGGAGTGCTGGGTGGGCTTGCTCTTGAACTCGCAGGAGCCCGAGATATAGGGAACGAGCGTCACGTGAATGAAGCAGCAGTTCTCGCGCCCCACTTCGCGCGCCACCTGACGAATGGCTTCGAGGAAGGGCTGCGATTCGATGTCGCCCGTCGTGCCGCCGATCTCCGTGATGACGATATCCGCCCCCGTCGTCTTACCCACCTGGTAGATGAAGGACTTGATCTCGTTGGTGATGTGCGGGATGACCTGCACCGTCTGCCCGAGGTATTCGCCGTTGCG
>CALVTZ010000035.1 GCA_944363255.1 uncultured Clostridia bacterium | reverse complement strand
ACGTTCGGGTTGAAGTGCAGCGCCGCCTTGAAGTGCGCGATCGTCTCCACGATGCCGAAGTCGATCTTGAGCGCGGCGCGCATCATGTCCTCGCCGTAGCCCGTGACGCACGCGCCGCGAATGGTGATCCTGTCGCCGATGAGGTGATAGATCTCGCGAATGCGCCCCGCCACGATGTCGAGCGGCTGCCCGTTGTTGCTTTGGTAGTGCGAATACAAGATCTTCGCGTCGGGCGTGATGAGCATGAGCTTGGTCGTCGTCGAGCCGGAGTCGATGCCGAGGTAGGCGTCCCCTTCGTATTTGAGAATGTTTTCAAAGGCGAGGTCGCTGCGCTGATGGCGGGCGATGAAGTCGCTGTACTCCTCCTGCGAGGAAAAGAGCGGCTTGCCAACGGCGATTCCGCCGCCGTCCTTGGTCGCCGAAATGCGGGAGATGAGCGTGTCGAGCGATTGCTCCTCCACGTTCTCCGCATACAGCGCCGCCCCCAGCGACATGAACCACGGGGCATTTTCGGGAAAGACTGCATGCTCGTCGTCGAGGGAGAGCGTCGTTTGGAACGCCTTCCGAAGCGCCTTTAAGAAGTGGAGCGGCCCGCCCAAAAAGAGCACTTTGCCCTTGATCCTGCGCCCCTGCGCCAGTCCCGAGACCGTTTGATCGACGACTGCCTGAAAGATGGAGGCGGAGATATCCGCCTTGCTCGCCCCCTGATTGAGCAGGGGCTGGATATCCGACTTTGCAAATACGCCGCAGCGGGAGGCGATGGGATACACGCGCTGTGCCGTGAGTGCGAGCGCGTCCATTTCATCCGCCGTGACGTCGAGGAGGGTTGCCATCTGATCGATGAACGCCCCCGTTCCGCCCGCGCAGCTGCCGTTCATGCGCTGTTCTGCACCGCCCGTGACGAAGATGATCTTTGCGTCCTCCCCGCCCAGCTCCACCGCCGCGTCTGCGTCGGGATAGTACTTGCGAATGGCGCCGTACGCCGCCTGCACTTCCTGCACGAAGGAGATGCCCCCGCGCTGGGCAAGTCCCAGCCCCGCAGATCCCGTGATGCAGGCGCGAAAGACATCCGAAAAAGGGCGCACCTTTTCAAGTTCGCCCAGGACACACTCCTTTACGCGGGAGAGATGGCGGACGTAGGAGGAATAGAGTACCTCGCCCGTTTCCCCGATCACGCATACTTTTACCGTGGTGGAACCCACGTCGATCCCCAAAAGTTTTGCCATTGTTTATCCGTTGTAAATGATTGAAAATGTTTTGAACTATTATAGCACAGCACCGCTAAAAAGACAAGGGGAACGGGGGAGAAATTCTCATGAAATTTCTCCCCCGCCGCGGCGGGAGGCATACTTGCGCTTGGTCGCAATGCCGCCGCGCAAGTGCCGTTCGCTCAAATTTCGCTGCAAGACCGCCTTTACGCCCTCATACAGCGCGGGATCGATGCGCGCGAGCCGCTCCGTCACGTCCTTGTGCACGGTGGACTTGCTCGTGCCCAGCGCCGCGGCACAGGCGCGCACCGTACAATTTTTCTGCATGATATACACCCCGCAGCGACGCACCCGCTCCTCAATATATTCCCACATTGCATTCCCCCCTTTTCGACACGCGATACTTTAATCTATGTCGAACGGAGGGGAATTTAGTACGAATTTGCCCCGTTCCCCGCTTTCCCGCGCAGCGCGCCCCGCGCGAACGCAAAAGAAAAAGGGGGCTTGCGCCCCCCCTTTTTAATCTTCGAGTTGTTTGAACTTCATGGCGTACACGTTTTGCGCCTTCCACTTCGCACCCCGCACGGGCTTGCCGCGCGTGCTCGTTGCGTCGATGGAGACGTCCTCCGTGCACAGCTCCACGAACCCGTTCTCCGTCTCCACGGCGAGGTAGTAGGGCATGGTCACGTAGTCGGCAAAGATCACCTGCTCGCCCTCTTTGAGCGAGACGATCTTCACGCCCTTCCTGTACCGCGGGAGCGGATCGATCTGCGCGGCGATGACGCGCTTGAACCTTCCGCCCGAGACGGCGACGACGATCTCCCCCTCGCCGTCGATCTGCGAGGCAAAGACGACGCTGTCGCCCTCCGCAAGGTTCATCCCCTTTACGCCGCCCGCGACGCGCCCCTGGCGGGGAATATCGTCCTTGCGCGCGTTCAGGCACATTCCCTGCGCGGTGACGAAGAAGATGGTCTCGTCCTCCTGCGCATTGTCCGCCTGCACGGTGAGCAGCCGATCGCCCTCGTTGAGGCGAATGCCCTGCAGCGGGTACTTGACGGTGGCGTATTCGCTCTTTGCCGTCTTTTTGAGCATCCCCTTTTGCGTGATGAAGAGGAAGTCCCCCTCCTCCGTATCCGCCTTGACGAAGGCGACGGGATACTCCTTGCCCGCCTCTTCAAACAGCGCCGAGAGCGGCTTGCCCTCCTCGCCGAATTTGGCAGACACGTCGTCGGGATACAGCTTGAAGCAGTTGCCCTTTTCCGTAAAGACGAACACGGGATCGTCGGAGAGGACGGGCATACTCGTCTTGACGACGGCGCCCCGCTTGGTGCGCTCACCCAACTGCTTGTTGGACATATTGTAGTTCTTGTCGCTTACGAATTTGAGTCTGTTCTCCGCCGTGATACACAGCATTCCGGAAACGCCCGCGGCGCGCACGTCTGCACGCTCCGCCTCCGCCTCCTCCTCGCCGAACACAAAGGTGGAGCGGCGGGGAACGGCGAACTTCTTCTTGATCTCGGTGAGCTCGTCCTTGATGACGCCGTTCAACAGCTTTGCGCTGTTGAGAATGGCGGTGAGCTTTTTGATGAGCTCTTTGAGCGCCTTGAGCTCCTCCTCCAGCTTGTACACTTCCAGCTTGGTGAGGCGGGCGAGGCGCAGATCGAGAATGGCTTGCGCCTGGCGGTCGCTCAATTCAAAGCGCTTTTTCAGCTTTTCGCGCGCGTCCGCCGTGGAGTCCGCGTTCTTGATGATCTTGACCACCTCGTCGATGTTGCGCACGGCGATGATGAGCCCTTCCAAAATATGGCAGCGCTCCTTCGCCTGATTGAGGTCGAAGCGGGTGCGGCGCAGCACCACGTCCTTTTGATAGTCGACGTAGTGGCGAATGATATCCATGAGCCCGAGCTGCACGGGCTTACCCTTTGCGATCGCCACCATGTTCATGCCGAAGGTCGTCTCGAGGTCGGTGTACTTGTACAGCGCCTTGAGCAGCTTCTTGATGTCCGCGTCCGCGCGCACTTCCACCACGGCGCGCATCCCGCTTCTGTCGCTCTCGTCGCTCACCTTGAGGATGCTCTCGAACTCCTCCTTCTTCTCCTCCCTGAGGTCTGCGATCTTGCGCAGCAGATTGCTCTTGTTCACCTGATAGGGAAGCTCGTAGATGACGATGTTCTTCTTGTTCTCCGTATCCCCCTCTTCCACGCGGATCTTGGCGCGCAGGGTGATGCGTCCCCTGCCCGTCTTGTACGCCTGGTTGAGTTCGTTGGCGATGATATAGCCGCCCGTGGGGAAGTCGGGCGCGGGGATATATTGCAGCATCTCGTTGAAGGAGATGCGCGGGTTGTCGAGATAGGCGATGACGCCGTTGATGGCTTCGCCCAGATTGTGAGGGGGAATGTTGGTCGCAAGTCCCACCGCGATGCCCGAAGCGCCGTTGACGAGCAGGTTGGGGAAGCGCCCGGGGAGCATATCCGGCTCCTTGAGGGTGTCGTCAAAGTTGAGCGAGAAGGGAACGGTGTTCTTGTCGAGATCGCGCAACAGCTCGAGGGCGAGCGGTTGCAGGCGCGCCTCCGTATAGCGCATTGCCGCGGCGGGATCGCCGTCCACCGAGCCGAAGTTGCCGTGCCCGTTGACAAGCGTCATGCCCATGTTGAAGTCCTGCGCCATGCGCACCATGGCGTCGTAGACGGAGCTGTCGCCGTGCGGGTGATATTTACCCATGCAGTCACCCACGATGCGGGCGGATTTCTTGTGCGGCTTATCGGGCGTGAGCCCCATTTCGCTCATCGTATACAAAATTCTGCGCTGCACGGGCTTGAGCCCGTCCTCCACGCGGGGCAGCGCGCGGTCGAGAATGACGAACTCCGCATAGGGAAGCATGGAGTCGGGCAACACTTCCTCGATGGGCGTGGTGAACAGCGTGCCCTTGGGCTCTGTCAATTTCTCATTCGTCTTCATCGCCGTTCTCCTTCTTCGTCTTGACGCGCTTCATGAAGGCGTCCTCTTTATTGAAGTTGGCGTTGCGCGCCAAAAACTCCTTGCGCTTATCCACGCGGTCGCCCATGAGCGTGGTGATCATGTTGTCCGCCGCCACGGCGTCCTCCACCGTCACCTGAATGAGGTTGCGGCGCATGGGATCCATCGTCGTCGTCCAGAGCTGTTCTGCACTCATCTCACCCAAGCCCTTGTAGCGCTGAATGAGATACCCCCTGCCCACTTTGTCGATCTTCTCCTGCAACTCCTTGTCGTCGTAGGCGTACTCCTCCACGCTGCCGTTTGCCTTGTACACCTTGTACAGGGGCGGCATGCCGATGTACACGTGCCCCGCCATGACGAGCGGCGTCATGTAGCGATAGAAGAAGGTGAGCAGGATACAGCGAATGTGGAAGCCGTCCTGATCGGCGTCCGAGAGGATGATGACCTTGTGATAGTTGAGCTTATCGAGGTTGCACTCCGTGCCGATGCCCGTGCCCAGCGCGGAGATGATGGTGCGGATCTCTTCGTTTGCGAGCACCTGATCGAGGCGCTTTTTTTCCACGTTGAGCGGCTTTCCCCGCAGCGGCAAGATGGATTGGAATTGCCGCACGCGCGCCTGCTTGGCAGTGCCCCCTGCCGAGTCGCCCTCCACGATGAACAGCTCGTTTTGCTCCGGCTTTCTGCCCGAACACGCCGCGAGCTTTCCCACGAGCATGAGCGAATCGATGCTGTTCTTTGCGCGCGCCGTCTCCTTGGCTTGGCGGGCGGCAAGGCGCACGCGCGCCGCACCCTGCGCCTTCTTGATGATCTCGTCGAAGGTCTTTTTCATGCGCGGCTCGGCGGCAAGGGCGCGCAGCCCCTCCACCGTGCAGCTCTCCACGGGCGTTCTCGCCTCGGGATTGCCCAGCTTGGTCTTGGTCTGCCCTTCGAACTGCACGTTCTTCATCTTGATGGAGAGCACGGCAGAGAGCCCTTCGCGGGAGGCCTCGCCCACCAAGTTGGGATCTTTGTCCTTGAGGAGCTTGTTCTCGCGCGCATAGTCGTTGAGGACGCGCGTCATGCCCGTGCGGAAGCCCACTTCATGGAAGCCGCCCTCCGGCGTGGGAATATTGTTGACGAAGGAGAAGAGATTTTCCGTATATTCGCCCGTGTGCTGGATGGCAAATTCCACGAGGATGCCGTCCTTTTCCGCACGGTAATACAGCGGCTTTTGATAGAGCTTGGACTTGCCGTCGTTGAGGTAGCCGACAAAGTCGGAGATGCCCCCTTCGTAGTGGAAGGTGACGGAGTACGGCTCGGTCGCGCCCGCGAGGTCGAGCTGCACCTCCTCCGCCTCGCCCCCCTGCGCGAGATATTCGTTGCGCGTGATGCGCTCGTCGGTGAGTGTGATGGTGAGCCCCCTGTTGAGGAAGGCGAGCTCGTTGAGGCGATGGGAGACGGTGGCAAGCGAAAATTCCGTATTCGTGAACACCGCGTCGTCGGGCAGGAACTGCACGAAGGAGCCGTGCTGCTTCGTCCTGATCTTGAGGTCGGTCAAAGGCCCCGTGGGTACGCCCGATTCGTACTTCTTTTTCTTCTCGTCGTAGTAGGAGTGGAAGCCCATCTCATACGTCTTGCCCTCCCGCCGAACGCGCACCTTCAGCCACTTGGAGAGCGCGTTGGTGACGGAGGCGCCCACGCCGTGCAACCCGCCCGAGAAGGAATAGTTGTGTTCATCGAACTTACCGCCCGCGTGCAGCTGCGTAAAGACGACCTGCACGCCCGAGACCTTGGTCTTGGGATGAATGTCCGTGGGAATGCCCCGTCCGTTGTCCTCCACCGAGGCGCTGCCGTCCTTATACAGGCGCACATCGATCCTGTCGGCATATCCGTTCGCCGCCTCGTCGATGGCGTTGTCCACGATCTCCCACAGGATATGATGCAGTCCCTTTGGCCCCGTCGAACCGATGTACATACCGGGGCGCAGACGCACCGCGTCAAGTCCTTCGAGGATGGTGAGATCGCTCGCGTTGTAATGCTTTTCCGCCATATCAACCTCATAAAAAATGCAGTATATTTCCAAGCAATTATACCATATTTTGCGGTCGAACGCAAGGGCTTTGGGCAATATATTGGTATATTTGCCGAAAATTGAATAAAAATAGCCGCCCGCCGAAAGGGGCGCGGCGGGCGGAAGAAAGAAATATTCCGTTATTTTCCGAACATGACGCGCTCGGAGGAGAGCAGGCGCGCCATGAGCAGGACGAGCAGCGCCGTATACGCGAGATTGACGGCAACGGAGACGAGGCATTGCCACAGCACCGTGCTGCCCGAAAGCACCCCCTGAATGCCCGTTACGGCGTTGAGGATGGGCACCGCGACCACCCAGCCGCCCAGCCCGCTCACAAAGGTGGCGGCGAGGGAGAGCAGCATCATGACGATCATGGCTGCGCCCGTGTAGCCCGACGCCTCCTTGACGGAGCGCGACAGCGTGGAGATGACGGCGATCGCCCCCACGATGAGGGGTACGAAGGAGACGATGAGCAGGAAGATGAGCACATACCCCACCGCGCCCACGCCCGCGACCGCCGCGCCCATGGAGATGCCCATGAGACGGGGCATACTCAGCATCACGCCGAGGAAGCTGGACGCCGCGCCGATGAGGGAGACGCAGGAGAGCGGCAACACCTTGCCGAGGGCGATGTGCGATCTGCGCGCGCTGGTGACGAGGATGGTGGCAAGCGTGCCGCGCTCCTTCTCCCCCGCCACCGATTCGAGGGTGACGGACATACACGCAGAAAAGACGAATACGACGATGAGGAAGGGCAGCAGCCCCGCCATCACGTTTTTCACCGCCTCGTCCTCCCCGAAGGGAAGGGGCGTGAAGGTAAAGTTTTGCTCATACGTCTGCAAAACGGCGGACAGGAGGGCGGCAAACGCACCCCCTTCCTCGCTGCCCGCGTCGTATTCAAGGCGCACGGCGGGCAGGGGCTCGTTCCCGAGCGCGCCGTCGAAGTTTTCGCTGAAGGAAAGGATGGCGGTCGCCTTCCCCTCCTTGACGGCGGCAAGGGCTGCCTGCTGCGCCTCCTCCCCCGCCTCCAACGCGATGAATTCCAGCGTCCAGCCGCTCTGTTCCACACTCGCCTCAACGAGCTCTGTCGCCTGCGAAGTACCCTGCAGGTACACCTTGAAGTCGTAGTGCTTGCTCTCCGCCGTCGCCGTGCCGATGAGCGAATAGATGACGTAGATGAGAATGCCGGGCAGCAGCATGGCGATGATGAGCTTGGGATCGCCGAAGAAGCGGCGGAATTCCTTTTTGATGAGTGCGAGCAATTTCATACGATCTCCCCCTTTACCGCGTGATAGACGGTGAAGAAACGCTCCTCCAAGCTCATGCCGCCGCACACCACGTCCAGCGTGCCGTCCGCCACCATTCTGCCGTCGATGATAATGCCCACGCGGTCGCACAGCTTTTCGACGAGGGAGAAGATGTGCGTGGAGAGCAGAATGCTCTTGCCCATGCTCTTGAGTTCGAGCAGGAAGTCGGTGACCACCTTTGCGGTGAGCACGTCCAGCCCGTTGGTGGGTTCGTCGAAGATGACGACGTCGGGATCGTGCACGATGGAGATGACGAGGGAGACCTTTTGCAGCATTCCCGTGGACAGATCCTTTACCTTGACTTCCGCAAAGCGGTCGATGCCGAAGCGGGAGAAGAGCTCGCGCTTTCTGCGGGCGAGCGTCTCCCTTTCCACGCCGTGCATCTGCCCGAAGAAGTCGAAGAGATAGGAGGGCGTGAAGAAGCCCTCGAGCTTGAGTTCGCTTGTCATAAAGCCGATGTGGTCGCGCACCTTGTGCGGCTGCTTGCACACCGAATACCCGCACACGAACGCGTCGCCCGCGTCCGGTTTGATGAGGGTGGAGAGCATACGAAGGGTGGTCGTCTTGCCCGCACCGTTTGGCCCGAGCAGCCCGTAGATCTCCCCGCGCTGCGCCGTGAAGGACAGCCCGTCCACCGCCACTTTGCGCGTGATGGACGTGCGCTCCAGCTGCCGCTGTTTTTTGGAGAGCGTAAACGTCTTGCGCAGACCTTCGGCGCGGACGATCTCATCGCCCCCGTTGAAGAAGGGCTGTTGCATATCTGTTTCTTGCATGAAAAGCCTCCGAACGGGAATTGCGTTCCGATCGCCTTTCCCCGTCATTCGCCCCTATTATACCAGCGCACCCCCGCCGCTTGTCAAGCGTTTGAACACAAAACGCGGCAGGAGCGCAATGCCCTGCGCTCCTGCCGTCTCTCCCCTTTGTTACTGCAACCGATACACGCACAGTTCTGCGTCATATACGAGTTCCCGCCCGCACGACACCGTAAGGTGCAGCCTGAGCAGCGCGATATAGCGGCGGAAGGTCGCGACGGAGATATGATACTCCTCGCAGCAATCCTTGATACGCAGCGCCTCCCCCGCCAAAAGTTTGTCATACATCAGCAAGATCGTATTGCTTTTTCCCATCTCCTTGTTGTTTTCATAAAGCGCTTTATTTTCTTCTCCTGTCGATTATTGGCGGTGGCCTCCGCCTCGTTGCAACTATCTGCATTGTAGCATATTTTGCTGCACTTGTGTTGAGCGTCGTCTTCTAAATCGGTGGAAAAATTCGCTTAATTTGTAGAAAAAAGCGCTGAATTGCCCATTTTTTAAGGGCGAAAGACGAAAAAAAACGGGCTTTCCGCAGAAAACCCGCCTTCAAAGCGCCGTCATACGATCAGTTCAATGGTGAAGCGCATCGTCACGTAATATGCGCTTCGCGCATGCGCAACCAGCACGCTCCCCTGCTCGTAAGCAAAGGGCGTTGTGACGTCTGTCACCTTTCCGCCCCATTGAGAAATCCAGGCGTCCGTATAGTACGCATCGCACGAGCCGTCGTGTGGCGTAGTCGACCATTTGATGCGCAGCCGGCAGCTCGTTTGCGCGGGCAGAAAGAAGTACCACTCCTTCGGCGCAAGCACGATCTCATAGGTATTGCCGGGCATAAGGCGCGCGGGGGTAGTGTAGCTTGTGCCGTCCGACGCGGAGACGGGCTTCCACTTCGCCGTGAGCGTGACGCCCTCGCGATCGGGGACATAGTAGGGCGCGGCATACTCCCCGCGCACCTCGTCATACCAGCCCACAAAGTGCATTCCCGCCCGCGTGGGCGTGGGCAGCGCAAACGCGCGCCCCGCCAGAAATTGCGTCTTGCCCTCATCCGAAAGCGTGATACCCAAGACCGAGGCGGGCGGCGTGACCAGCCTCAGATCTGCTCTTTGCGGCAGGGCGTCCGGCGCCACGCGCTTGAGGGAGGCGGGCAGATACAATACGAGCATTTGCAAACTCGAGCTAAACATATAATTGAGCGAACAGGAAGAGAGTTCTTCCACCCCTTCGGGCAGTACGATCCCCATGAGGGATGCATCGTCAAACGCCCCTTCGCGCAAGATCTTTACCGTCTTTGGAAGGGAAACGACGTTATTGAACGACGCCTTGCTGAACGCGCGCTCCCCGATCTCCTCCATGCAGTTTTCCGCGTCGAAGTACAGCGAAAGGTTGGCGCCCTTGAACGCCTCGATGCCGAGCTCCAGAACGGAGCGCGGAATGACGACGGGCTCTTGAATGGAGAGACGCTGAAAGACGTTTGCCCCGATCCTTGTGATATTGTCCGGAATGGTGAGGCTGCGCAGCTTCAGGTTGAACGTATCGGTCGGCTCGTAAAGCGCCCCTCTGATCTCGACGACGGGCACGCCGCCTGCAACGGCGGGAATGACGAGGTCGGAATTTTCTTCAATCGCACCCGCATAGCCCGTGATGATCGCGGAGGTGTGCCCCTTGCTGTATGTGAAATTGTCCGCCGTACCGCTCACCCTGATCTCCTGCCAGATGGCGTACAGCTTGAGGTCGCTCTGCCCGCCTGCGGGCGTCCTGTTATAGTACGTGCCCGAGGCGTCCGCCCTGTCGTTCCAACCAAGAAAGCGGTAGCCGTAGCGTTCGGGCTCGTGCAGCGTTATTTCCTGCCCGTACCCCACCCGCGCGGGATTTTCGGCATTGAGCGTGCCTCCGTTCAATTCATACTCCACATTGTACACCTGCTCCGCGCTAAGATAGCGCGCCGTGAGCGTGAAATTGCCGATGTTCAGCCTGTCGATGCGCGCGTGCTGCTTGCCCTCCTCATCGAACCAACCGATGAAATCATACCCCGCGCGCAGGCAGTCGGGCAGCGCGTACTCCTGCCCGAAGGGGAGCACGAGGGGTGCCCGCTCCACCTCTCTTCCCTCAAGCGAGAAGGTGCCGCCCCCGCCGTCGAGCACGATGGTGTAGTTGTTCACAGAGAAGCGCGCATACAGCGCGGTGATACGAAAAATGTTAGACGTATCGATAAATTCGACCAAATTGCCGCCCGTGGGCGCATCGTACCAGCTGAGGAAGGTATGCCCCTGCTTGACGACGGGGCACAACTCCACCCGCGTGCCGTACGCGATGCGGTTGGGATTTTCCCCCTCAAAATAGGTGCCGCCATCCAGAAGATAGACGACGCTGTACTCCTTGGGGCGCCACACCGCGTACAGCGTGAGGTCGCCCTCGATGCCGTAGAGCACGTCATACCACTTTCCCGTGCCCGCCCGACTTTCGTTCCAGCCCAAAAAGTCGTATCCCGTTTTTGTTGCGGGGAAGAGTTCGTGCACTTCGCCCGCCCCCACGGAGACGGGATTGTCGCCCTGGGGCGTGCCCCCGCCCACGTCGTACAGCACGGAATAGCGCGCGCCGCTCTCCTGCCAGAGCGCATACAGCGCCACATTGCGCGCGTGTTCGCCGCCCACGCTCGTGTAGCGCGTGCCGCCCGTGGGAGAATCGTACCAGCCGAGGAAGAGGTAGCCCTCGCGCACGGGCGAATGGAGCACGACCTCCTGCCCGCGC
>CALVTZ010000034.1 GCA_944363255.1 uncultured Clostridia bacterium | reverse complement strand
TTCCTCACCTGGTCGCCGCACACCGATGTGGGGAGCGTGCGCGAACTGCTTGCCCTGTGGCAGGAGGAGGCGGCGCGCAAGGACTGCTACCATTGGGCGGTCGTCTTGAAGGAGAGCGGCGAGGTGGTGGGCGATCTCTCCGTCGTCACCTTCGACGAGGAGAACGAGAGCGTCAAGACGGGGTACTGCCTTGCGCGCAAGGCGTGGGGCGGCGGACTCATGACGGAGGCGTACGCGCGCGTGCTCGCCTTTCTCTTTGAGGAAGTGGGGGTGCACCGCGTTGCCGCCACGCACGCCGTGGACAATCCCGCGAGCGGGCGGGTGATGGAAAAGTGCGGCTTGCGCTGCGAGGGCAGGGCGCGGGGGGAGGTCAAGCTGCGTTCCACGGGCGAATGGACGGACGTTATGCACTACGGCATGACGCGGGAGGACTATTTCGCCCGAAAATAAATTTACTTTTGCGCGAAAATGGGGTATAATAGAGCAAATATGCAGGAAGGCGAGAAGATGAAGAAACCATATTACGTAACAACGGCGATCGCATACACATCGGGCAAGCCGCACATCGGCAATACCTACGAGGCGATTTTGACGGACGCCATCGTGCGCTTCAAGCGTATGCAGGGCTACGACGTGCGCTTCCAGACGGGCACGGACGAGCACGGGCAGAAGATCGAGGAGAAGGCGAAGGCGGCGGGCGTCACCCCGCAGCAGTTTGTCGATGGCGTCGCTGCCACCATCAAGGGCATCTGGGAGGGCGTGAACACCAGGTACGACAAGTTTATTCGCACCACGGACGAGGCGCACTGCCGCGCGGTGCAGGCAATGTTCAAAAAGTTCTACGAACAGGGCGACATCTACAAGGGGGAATACGAGGGCTGGTACTGCACCCCCTGCGAGAGCTTCTGGACGGAGAGCCAGCTTTTAGAGGGCAAGTGTCCCGACTGCGGCAGGGAGGTGAAGAAGGCGAAGGAGGAGGCGTACTTCTTCAGAATGGGCAAGTATGCAGACGCGCTCATTCGCCATATCGAGAGCCACCCCGACTTCATCCGCCCCGTCTCCCGCAAGAACGAGATGATGAACAACTTCCTCAAAAAGGGGTTGCAGGATCTGTGCGTGTCGCGCTCCACCTTCAAGTGGGGCATCCCCGTGGATTTTGACGATCGGCACGTGGTGTACGTGTGGCTGGACGCGCTCACCAACTATATCACGGGGCTGGGATACGATGGCAAGGGCGGGGAGGCGCCCCTCTTCCAAAAATATTGGCGGGAGGGGGAGAGCCTGCACGTCATCGGCAAGGACATCGCCCGCTTCCACACCATCTATTGGCCCATCTTCTTGATGGCGTTGGGCGAAAAGCTGCCCGATCACGTCTTTGCCCACCCCTGGCTGTTGCAGGGGGGCGAGAAGATGAGCAAGTCCCGCGGCAACGTCATCTATGCGGACGACCTCGCCTCCATCTTCGGCGTGGACGCGGTGCGCTACTTCGTCCTGCATGAGATGCCCTACGAAGGGGACGGCACCATCACCTGGGAGCTGGTGTGCGAGCGCGTCAATTCCGACCTCGCCAACACGCTGGGCAACCTCGTGCGCCGCACCCTCTCCATGACGAGAAAGTACTTCGACGGCGCGGTGGAGAACACGAACGTCTCCGAGGCGGTGGACGAGGAGCTCAAGGCGGTCGTCACGGGCGCGCGCGCCAAAGTGGAGGCGTGTATGAACGACTTCCGCATTGCCGACGCGCTCAACGAACTCTTTGTCATCTTCCGCCGTGCGAACAAGTATATCGACGAGACCATGCCCTGGGTGCTGGGCAAGGATCCCGCGCAGTTCGGGCGGCTCAAGACGGTGCTCTACAACCTCACGGAGAGCATTCTGACGGGCGCAAGCCTGCTCTATCCCTTCCTGCCCGCCACGGCAGAGAAGATCGCGCAGTACGTGAACGCCCCCTTAAAGGAGCTCTCCTCGTGCGACAGCTTTGGCGGCTATCCGCAGAAGGGGAACATTGCACCCGAGGACGAGGCACTCTTTGCCCGCTTCGATTGGAAGGAAGTCGCCCCCAAGGTGGAGGCGATCCGTGCGGCGCAGCGCGCCGAATACGAGCGCGAACAGGGCGGTGCAACCAAGGAGAATAAGATGGAAGAGAGCAAGAGCGTGGAGGAGGGGACTCCCCTTATCTCCATCGACGACTTTGCAAAGATCGAGCTGCGCGTGGGCGAGGTCATCGCCTGCGAGCGCGTGGAAAAATCCAAAAAGCTGCTGCACGAGACGGTGAAGGTGGGCGAGGAAGTGCGCTCCGTCGTCTCCGGCATCGCGCAGTGGTACACGCCCGAGGAGATGGTGGGCAAGCGCGTGGTGCTCGTTGCCAACTTGAAGCCCGCAAAGCTGTGCGGCGTGCTCTCGGAGGGCATGATCCTCTGCGGCGAGGATGAGAGCGGGAACCTCTCCCTCATCTCGCCCGAGCGCCTGCTTGCAAGCGGGGCAAAGGTGCGCTGAATGTATCTGGATATTCACGCCCACTTTGCGGAGGAAGGGTACGAATTTCCGCATACGTGGGAGCAAATTCGTGCCGCAGACGTGCAGTGCGTGGTGCTCGCGGGCGACAATGTGCGCCACAGCCGTATGCACCGCGACTTTGCGCAAGAATATGCGGGCGCGTACTTCACGGCGGGCGTCCATCCAAGCTGCGCGGGGGAGGACGTCTCCCCGTTGGAGGCGCTGTGCGCGCATGAAAAGTGCGTCGCGGTGGGGGAAGTGGGGCTGGACTATCACTACCCCACGCCCGAGCGGGAAGTGCAGCGCGCGGCATTCATACAGCAGATCGAACTTGCGCACAGGGTGGGGCTGCCCCTGCAGATCCACTCGCGCGACGCCGCGCAGGATACGCTTGCCATCTTAAAGGAAGCGGGCGCGCTCCTCAGGCGGGGCTTCCTGCTGCATTGCTATTCGTACGGGCGGGAGCTTCTCGAGGACTTCCTCGCGCTGGGGGCGTACTTCTCCTTTGGGGGCGTCACCTGCTTTTCCAACGCGCGGCGGGTGGTGGAGAGCGCCGCCGCCTGCCCCAAGGAGCGCATTTTGAGCGAGACGGACTCTCCCTATCTCTCCCCCTTCCGCGGGCAAAAGAACACGCCCGCCAACATTCCCGTCATCGTAAAGCGACTTGCCGAGGTGCGCGGGGAGGACGAGGAGGCGCTCAAGGCGCAAATTGCGAACAACGCGGGAAGGCTCTTTCCCAAACTCAAATTGGACTAACGCTATGGATACCTATACCTATCAGATCGGGGACAACTTATATATCAATCTCACCAACCGCTGCTCCAACCGCTGCACCTTCTGCGTGCGCGATCAGAGCGCGCAGTACGAGGGGTACTCCCTCTGGCTCAGGGAGGGGGAGCCCTCCGTGGAGCAGGTGCTTTTGGAGATCGGCGATCCCACGCGCTATCGCGAGATCGTCTTTTGCGGCTACGGCGAGCCCACCTATCGTCTGAGCGACATGGTCACGATCGCCCGCGCCGTCAAGGAGAAGGGGGGCAAGACGCGCCTCAACACCAACGGGCACGGCTCCGCCATCAACGGGCGGGACATCACGCCCGAACTCACCGTCTTTGACGGGGTGAACATCTCCCTCAACGCGCCCGACGCGCGCGCCTATGAGAAGATCTGCCGCCCCGTGTACCGCGAGATCGCCTTCGACTCGCTGCTCTTCTTCGCCCGCGCCTGCCGCGAGCGGGGCATCAACTGCTGGTTCTCCGTGGTGGACTGCATCGGCGCGGAGAGCGTCGCCCGCTGCCGCGCGCTCGCAGACGAGGTGGGCATTCCCCTGCGCGTGCGGGAGATGATCGAAAATTAAAGTCGGAGCCGCCCCCTTGCGCGCGGCGCAAGGGGGCGGCTCTTGTTCTTTGGTAGGGCGGGCGTTCCCGCATATTCAGTATGTGCAGGGCGCACCCGCGCATGAGAGGAAAGTTATGGAAATCAAGGACGTGCTTCGCCGCAACGAGTTCACTTTCAAAAAGAAGTTCGGGCAAAATTTCCTGTCCGATCAAAACCTGCTCTCCGTCATCGCCGCGGACGCGGGGGTGGACGAGCACACGACGGTCGTGGAGATCGGCGCGGGGGCGGGGGCGCTCACGCGCGCCCTTGCAAAGCGGGCAAAGCGCGTCGTCGCCTTCGAGATCGACAATGCCCTTGCGCCCGTTTTGGAGGAGACGCTTGCAGAATTTGACAACGTGGAAGTGCGCTTTGGCGACTTCATGAAGGCGAATCTTCCCGCGCTCGAGGCGGAGCTGGGCGACTATGTGGTGGCGGCAAACCTGCCCTACTACGTGACGACGCCCGTCATCATGCGCTTTGTCGAGGAGGCGCAGCACTGCAAGGGCTTCACCGTGATGGTGCAAGAGGAGGTCGCCGTGCGCTTTTGTGCGGCGGCGGGCAGTGCGGAATACGGCGCGGTGACTGCCGCCATCGCCCGCAAGGGCAGGTGCGCCATCACGCGCAAGGTGCCGCGGGAGATGTTCTTCCCCCGCCCCAACGTGGATTCCGCCGTGGTGCACGCGACCTTCGGCGAAGGGGGCTTTGCGGTGTCGAGCGCGCGGGCGTACCGCGACACGGTGCGCTGCGCCTTTCTCAATCGCAGAAAGACGCTCGTCAACAATCTCATGAACACCTTCCGTCTGGAGCGGGAGCGGGCGGTTTCCCTCGTTGCGGAGGTGGGTGCGGAGGAGCGGGCGCGGGGAGAGACGCTCACGCCGCAGCAGCTGGGCGCACTTGCAGACGCGCTCGTGCGCGCAGGCGTCTTACAGTAAAAAAAGCCGCGCACAGGCGCGGCAAATATTTTATAGGGGAATGGCGCGGTGAACTGCGCCGTCGGGCACGGTGATGTGCGTGAAGCCAAGCTCTTTGAGCGCCGCGACGACCTCCTCCCTGCGGGCAAGGATGCGCCCCGTATCGTGCGCGTCGGAGGCGAAGGAGACCTTCCTTCCCCCCAGCGCAAAGTAGCGGGCGAGGATGTCACGATCGGGCAGGAAACTGCTGCCTGCCGTGCGCGCGGAGGAGTTGACTTCGAGGATCTTGTCCCGCGCGACGACCGTCTTTAAGATGTCGTCGAGGGCGGGGGCGAAGTCCTCGTAGCGCAGCTTGGGATCGGGATAGGGCGCGTTGCGCGCCACATAGCCAAGGTGCGCCACAATGTCGTAGTGGTAGGGGGCGTCGAGGCTTGCCCGCACCGCGTCCAAGTAGCGCGCGTAGGCGTCCTGCTTGCTCTTGCCCGCAAAGTAGGCGGGGAACCAGCAGTCCGTGTTTCCCACGGTGTGCACGCTGTTCACCACAAAGTCGGGGCGATGGGCGGCGATCACCTCCTCGTATTCCCGCGCAACGCGGGGCAGGGGGGAGAAGCCGAACTCCGCGCCCACCAGAACGCGCAGCTTGGTCGCATATTGCGCTTGCAGCGCGCGGGCGGCGGAAAAGTATTCCTCTGCGCGAATGTAGGGGATCTCCTTGCCGTCGATCTTGAGTTTGAGGGCGCGATAGTCGTAGTCGAAGTGGTCGCTCACGCCGTAGTAGGCAATGTGCAGGGCGTGGGCGCGCTCGATCATCTCCGCAAGCGAAGATACGCCGTCTGCGGAGAACGCGCTGTGCGTGTGAACGTCTGTCAGCATACCTTCAGTATAGCACGTGGCGGCGCATGATGCAAGCGCGGGAGGGCACTTTTTCGCTTGCGCGCTCAAAAGAAGCGGCGCGCCGTGATAAAATATGCCCTGCGCTGCGCGCTCATCTCTTCGATGACGGCGTAGTCGCTCGCCGTGTGCAGAATGTAGTTTTCCCCCAGATAGAGCGCCACGTGCCCGATGCGCTCCACCCCCGTCTTGTGATAGCGGGAGGCGTTGGTGAAGAAGAGCAGATCGCCGCGGCGAATGTCCTTCCACGCGACAGCCTCTCCCTGTTTCACCTGCGTGCGCGTGGTCACGTCCAGCAGAATGCCCGCCCCGCGGTAGAAGATATACTGCATGAGGGAGGAGCAGTCGAAGGCGCTCGTCGTGAAGTTTTTGAGAAAGTGCCCCCTGCCGTCGTGCAGGCGCACCGCGCCGTACACGTAGGGCACGCCCAGCAGCTTTTCGCCCTCCGCGATCACGCGCTCCGCCTCCTCGCCCGCAACGGGCAGGGCGGCGGGGGCGGTATAGGCGGCATTCGCGCTCACATAGGCGCGCTTGCCGCGGTAGTACGTCTCATACCAGCCGTCTGCGCGGGAGACAAAGCGCAGCATATCCCCGCGGTCGACTGCGCCCATTGACGCGTACTGCGTGCCCGCCCCGCTGCGCACGTTCAGCCCGTTCGCCTTGACAAGCACGTACGCCCTGTTCGCGGGCATGGGTGCGGGTTCGGGCGCAGGCTCGGGCGCGGGCTCGGGCATGGGTGTGAGTTCGGGTTCAGGTTCGGGCATGGGTGCGGGCTGCGTGGGGATCTCGGGCGCGGGCTCGGGCATGGGTATGACCTCTTCGGGCGATTCCGCCGTGACGGGCTGTCTGCAGGCGGCAAGGGGAAGGGTTGCGATGAGCGCGGCAAGCGCGCAGGCGATCGTTCTCTTGCGGGACATGGTGTGCTCCTTTTTGCTCTTTTTCGGCATTGTAACAGAGGGGCGCACCCCCGCGCAAGCAAGGGATACAGGTGAGTTTATGGCAGCGCAGGAAGGGATTTCCGCGCGCAAAGGAGATATATCATGTGGTTTGAAAGTTTTGACGGCAAGCAGATCTACGTGCACGAGTGGCTGGACGTTGCCGCGCCCAAGGGCGTCGTGCAGATCGTGCACGGCATGACGGAGCACGCGGCGCGCTACGACGCCTTCGCCCGCTTTTTGAACGAGCACGGCTACCTCGTGGTGGCGGACGACCACCGCGGGCACGGCGTCACGGACAGAAGTAGCCTCGGCTACTGCGCGGGGGATATGTTCGAGGACACCGTGCGCGACGCGGGCGCACTCACCGCGCACTATCAGGCGCAGTACAAGGGCTTGCCCTACTTCGTGTTCGGCTTTTCCTACGGCTCCTTCCTCACCCAGCGCTATCTCGCCTGCTTCGGCGAACAGCTCACGGGCGTCGTCATCGCGGGCAGCAGCTACAAGAAGGACTTCGAGGTGTACCTCGGCTCCTTCGTCGCGGCGCTGCAGCCCAAGAAGAAGGGGGCAAAGCTCGTGGAAAAGCTCTCCTTCCAGGTGTATGCAAAGCAGTTTGAGGACAGGGAGTGGCTGTCCAACGACGCGGAGAGCAACGCCCGCGCCCATGCCGATCCGCTGTGCAACTTCCTGTGCAGCTACCGCTTCTATGCGGACTTCTTCCGCGGGCTCAGGGGGCTCTACACCAAGTCGTACATTGCCGCCCTGCCAAAGGCGCTGCCCGTGCTGTTGCTTGCGGGCGCGCAGGATCCCGTGGGAAATATGGGCAAGGGTATGCGAAAGCTCGAGCGCTTTTACAGGGAAAAGGCGGGAATGCAGGACGTCACGCTCAAGCTCTTCGAGGGCTCCCGCCACGAGTTTTTGAACGAGCGGGAAAACCGCGCGGAGAAGTGGGGCGCCCCGCTCGCCTTCTTCGACCGCTGCGCCGCGCAGCAGGAATAAGCGCAACAAAAAACCGCAACAAAAAACCGCAACAAAAAACCGCCCCGTTGCAGGGCGGCTTTTTTGTTTACAAGTTTAGTTGAGCACCTTGGGATCGACGTTGAAGGTGTACTGGCTGGGGCCGCGGTCGTCGGGGAAGAGCGTTGCGCCGGGCACCACGGGCAGCGTGAGGGGGTTGATGAGCGCGTCTGCCGTGAGGTTGGCTACGGCTGCGCGCAGGTAGGGGAAGATGGTCTCCGTTGCGTTGATGGCAAAGGTGCGGCGATCTTCGTTCGTCGTCATGTTCTCCACTTCGAACACGCCCACAAAGCGCGCGAGAATGTTGAAGGGCTTGGGGGAATCCTCCGTGCTCTCGATCTTGCACTCAAGCATCACGATGTTGATCTTGGGGTTCTCGTTCGCCTGACGGATCTGGCGGGAGAACATGGGCTTGATCTCGAATTTGGTATTCGGCGTCGCCTTGATGGGATTCACCTTGAAGGAAAGTTCGTCCGCCGTAAGTGCTTTCATAGAATACTGGATCATGATAAACCTCTCATAGTCATCGGCTCGAATGCCGTTATCCAAAACATTTTACCACGAAGCGGCGGCGCTTGTCAATACGTGATTTTCTTTTTTCCGAAAAAATCAAAAAAACCTTGCGCTTTCCCCCTCAAAAAAAGTTGCATTTTTTCCCGCCCGCGCTATAATATGTACGACAAAAAACAAGGCGACGTTCCGCATGAAAGATCTCACCAAGGGCAATCCCTTCAAACTCATCCTGCTCTTCGCGCTCCCCGTGTTCGCGGGCAGCGTTTTGCAACAATTTTACAACATGGTCGACACGGTGATCGTGGGCAATACGGTGGGCGTCGCGGCGCTCACGGGCGTGGGGCTCACGGGCTCCGTGTCCTTCTTTGTGCTCGGCTTTGTAAGCGGGCTCACCGCGGGCTTCGGCGTGCGCGTGGCGCAGCGCTTCGGCGCGGGGGACGAGGGGGGCGTGCGCCGCTCCATCGCCATGAGCTACACGCTGTGCATTGTCATCTCCGTGCTGCTCACCGCCGTCGCCGTGCCGCTCACGGGGCCGCTCCTGCGCCTCATGAACACCCCCGCGGAGTACTACGACTACGCCTATTGGTACCTCTTCGTCATCTTCTGCGGGCTGGCAGCCACCGTATTTTACAACATCACGGCGGGCATTTTGCGCGCGCTGGGCGATTCGCGCACCCCGCTCATCTTCCTCGTCGTCGCGGCGGCGGTGAATATCGCGCTCGACTACGCCTTCATCGTGGGGCTGGATCTGCACTACACGGGCGCGGCGCTCGCCACCATTTTGAGCCAGCTCGTCTCGGGCATCGGGTGCTTCCTCTATCTCACCCTGCGCTATCGCGTGCTGCGCGTGAGAAGGGAGGACTTCGCCTGGGATTGGGCGCTCGCCCGCGGGCACATGGCGATGGGGCTGCCCATGGCGCTGCAATTCTCCATCACCGCCATCGGCTGCATCGTGCAGCAGTCCGCGCTCAACGGGCTGGAAGCGGCGCACCCCGGCGTTGCGACCGCCTACGCCGCCTCCTCCAAGATCGACAACCTCGTCAACCAAACGCTGCCCGCCCTCGGCACGGCAATGGCGAACTACGCGGGGCAGAACAGCGGCGCGGGCAGGTACGACCGCGTGCGCAAGGGCGTGAACGTGGGCATGCTGTACGTGCTCATCTCCTCCGCGCTGGGCATCGCGCTGTGCATGGGGCTGTATTCGCCGCTCATGAACCTCTTCATCAGCGCAGACGGCAACAGCGGCGCCGCGCTCGATCTCACCCTCGTCATGGAGTACGGGCGCAAGTACCTGCTCTTCCAAAGCGGCTGCTACGTGCTCCTGGGGGCGGTACATATCTATCGCAACGCGCTGCAGGGCATCGGCAAGAGCGCAGTCACCATGCTGGCGGGCGTCACCGAGCTTGCAGGCCGCGTGCTCACCGCCTTCGTGTTCGTCAAAATGTGGGGATTCACGGGCGCGTGCATCTCCAACCCCGTTGCGTGGCTGGCGGCGGATATCTTCCTCGTCATCACCTACTATGTGGTCATGCGCAAGTACACCGAGCACGCACCCCGCGGGCGGCACGGCAGACCGCAGGAGGCTGTCTCCTGATCTGATATGAAAATAAGGCGCTTTGCCCGTCCGCATTTGACATGGTCGGGCGGGGCGCTTATTCTGTTTTCGGAGGGAAGTATGCTCGTCAATCAGACAAAAAACGATCTCGCGCTCAACGCGCGCATCGGCAAGTACATGAGCCGCAAGTTCAAGCTCATCTTCGCGGCGGCGATCGCGCCCGCCATCCTGCTGCTCGGCGTGGCGCTGCTGCTCCTCGAACTGTTCGTATTCAAGGAGGGGGACTACTTCCTTTCGGGCTTTTGCATCGCCTTCGGCGTGGCGCTCTTTGTGTTCGTGCTCTGCTTTTACGACAAGCTGCTGCGCGCCACGAATAAAAAACTCATGCAGGGCAAGGAGACGCTCGTCGTCTACCGCTTTGAGGAGGAGGGCTTCGTGGCGGAGGCGACGGCGACGGACGGGGTGTGCTCTGCGACCAACCTGCGCTATTCGGCGCTCGTCCGCTGCGCGGAGTATCCCGATCTCTTCCTGCTCTATTACAACCGCGTGAACGTGTTCGGCGTGGACAAGGCGGGGATGCAGGAGGGCACGAGCGAGGAGCTTTCCGCGCTCTTACAGCAAAATTTGGGCAAAAAGTACAGCCGCAGGCGGGGCTGAAGGGGAAAAGCGGGGCGCAGGCGCCGCTTTTTTTGCGCTATAAAAAGATTGTATGCCTTTCTCGGAAAAAATTTATCGAGAAAGGCTTGAAATTTCCCCGCGAATGTTGTACAATAATGAACGGCAATAATCATGAATTTTAATAGGAGGAACATTTCATGGCAAAAAAGTATTGTTACCTTTTTACCGAAGGTAACGCGAAGATGAGAGAGCTTCTCGGCGGAAAGGGCGCAAACCTTGCCGAGATGACGAACATCGGGCTTCCCGTCCCTCAGGGCTTCACGATCTCCACCGAGGCGTGCACGCAGTACTATGAGGACGGCAGAAAGATCAACCCCGACATTCAGGCGGAGATCATGGAGTACATCGAGAAGATGGAAAAGGTCTGCGGCAAGAAGTTCGGCGATAAGGAGAATCCTCTTCTCGTCTCCGTGCGCTCGGGTGCGCGCGCTTCCATGCCCGGCATGATGGATACCATCCTCAACCTCGGCCTCAATGAGGAAGTCGTCGAGACGCTCGCAAAGAAGTCGGGCAACCCCCGCTGGGCGTATGACTGCTACAGAAGGTTCATCCAGATGTTCTCCGACGTCGTTATGGAAGTCGGCAAGAAATATTTCGAGAAGCTCATCGACGAGATGAAGGAAAAGAAGGGCGTGACGCAGGACGTCGAGCTCACCGCAGACGATCTCAAGGAGCTTGCAAATCAGTTCAAGGCTGAGTACAAGAAGCAGCTCGGCAAGGACTTCCCCTCCGATCCCAAGGAGCAGCTCTTCGAGGCGGTCAAGGCAGTGTTCCGTTCCTGGGACAACCCCCGCGCAAACATCTATCGTATGGACCACGACATCCCCTACAGCTGGGGTACTGCCGTCAACGTGCAGATGATGGCGTTCGGCAACATGGGCGACAACTGCGGCACGGGCGTTGCCTTCACGCGTGACCCCGCAACGGGCAAGAAGGGGCTCATGGGTGAGTTCCTCACCAACGCTCAGGGCGAGGACGTCGTTGCAGGTGTTCGTACGCCCATGCCCATCGAAGAGATGGCGCGCGTCTTCCCCGAAGTGTACAAGCAGTTCCAGGAAGTTTGCAAGATCCTCGAAAATCACTACCGCGATATGCAGGACATGGAGTTCACCGTCGAGAACGAGAAGCTCTTCATGCTGCAGACGCGTAACGGCAAGCGCACGGCTGCTGCCGCGATCAAGATCGCTTGCGACCTCATCGACGAGGGCATGATCACCGAGCAGGAAGCGCTCATGCAGATCGACGCGAAGTCGCTCGATATGCT